>NZ_JBHVPN010000014.1:0-125845 GCF_042887255.1 Gottfriedia sp. NPDC057948 | reverse complement strand
GATACAATAATTATACAAGAAAAAAGTGAAGGCTTCCTCGATAAATCGAGAAAGCCTTCACTTTTTTAAACCACAAGGACTTTTTCAGTGGCCTCAGTAGAGGAGGGGGGAGATTGAAACGAGTATTTTTGCTCATTATGATTCTAGTACTTGCCCTTTGTACATGGCCTATCGAAAAAGATGTTTCTGCAAATAAGAAAAAGAATAAAGTAACTCCTGGAATTGAAGTTCTTTTAGATGATCAGAAAGAACTTTTAAAGGGAAAAAAAGTCGGCTTAATTACCAATCCTACGGGTATTGACTCAAAACTAAACAGCATTGTTGATTTGTTGTATGAGGATCCAGATATCGAACTAACAGCTTTATTCGGGCCTGAGCATGGAGTTCGCGGTGATGCCCAGGCTGGAAGTTATGTCGAATCGTATATTGACGATAAAACAGGACTACCTGTTTACAGTCTTTATGGAAAAACAAATAAACCAACAGCTGAAATGCTTAAAAATGTAGACTTACTTCTCTTTGATATACAGGACGTGGGTACACGCCACTACACATATATCTATACCATGGCATATGCAATAGAAGCTGCAAAAGAAAACAATATTCCAATTGTAGTACTTGATCGTCCGAATCCACTAGGTGGACCTTCAGTTGACGGACCTGTTCTCGAACCTAACTCCTCATCCTTTATTGGGATGTACCCAATTCCAACGAAGCATGGAATGACAGTGGGAGAACTCGCTACTTTCTTCAATAAAGAATATAAAATTGGAGCAGATTTAAAAGTCGTCAAAATGAAAGGCTGGAAACGTTCCATGGATTACGACGAAACAGGACTACCTTTTGTTTTACCATCACCTAATATGCCGACAGTTTCAACAACATTTATATATCCAGCAACTGGTCTAATTGAAGGTACAAATGTGTCAGAGGGACGCGGAACAACCAAGCCTTTTGAAACAATTGGCGCTCCATATATAAATGGAACAGACCTTGCAGCAAAGCTGAACGCATTAAGACTTCCGGGTGTGAAATTCAGATCGGCATCCTTTATACCAACATTTTCAAAACATGCGGGAATACTGAGCCATGGTGTTGAAATCTATGTCACGGACCGAGACAAATTAGAAGCGGTCTCAACAGGACTTCACATCATTAAAATGATTCATGACATGTACCCAAATGATTTTGAATTTCTATCAAACAACTTCTTTGATAAATTAATTGGAAACGACTGGATCAGAACAATGATTCTTGATGGAGCTTCCGTTACAGACATCATGAATAAATACGAGAAGGAACTGGATGAATTTAAGAAGGTTCGAATAAAGTATTTGATGTATAAGTGATTTACTAAAAAAGGATGAGATTAATTAATTTCATTCTTTTTTTGTTGCCAACTACTTTAATTTTTAAAAATTACTGAATAAACTGAAAAAAATATTGACGTGCCGATATTATGATGATAGTATTTTTCTTCCAGTCAAAAAATGTTAGGAGGCGAAAAAATTGATTACAGTAAATGGTTTAAGTAAATCCTTCAAGGTTGCGAAACGTTCTTCAGGACTTAGGCAGGCTGTGAAGGGGCTTTTTTATCGTGAGCATACGATTGTTGAAGCGTTGAATGATATTTCCTTCTCTATTGAACCGGGGGAAATCGTCGGTTATATTGGTCCGAATGGCGCAGGGAAGTCAACTACGATTAAAATCATGAGCGGAATATTGGTTCCAGATCGAGGGACGTGTAGCATAATGGGATACACTCCATGGAAGGAAAGAGCTTCCTATGTTAAACATATCGGTGTTGTTTTTGGGCAACGGTCTCAATTATGGTGGGATGTACCCGTCATAGATTCGTTTGAACTTCTACGCGATATTTATAAAATTCCTCAAAACGAATATCAAGATACTCTTGATCTACTGATTGAAACTCTCGATTTACAAAGTCTAATTCATTCACCTGTACGACAATTAAGCTTAGGACAAAGGATGCGTTGTGAAATCGCAGCATCATTGCTACATAGTCCTAAAATTTTATTTTTGGATGAACCCACAATTGGGCTAGATGCTGTTTCAAAAATTGCCGTACGCGAGTTCATTAAAAGGATAAATAAAGAAAAAGGCGTTACCGTCATTCTTACGACACATGATATGAATGATATTGAAGCTTTAGCTGATCGGGTTATTTTAATTGGTAAAGGAAGTTTATTGTTCGATGGTAACTTAAATGAATTAAGAAAACATTTTGGGACTCATAAAACGATTACGGTAGATTATCGAGAGGACCACAATCCATTTGAAATTCCTGGAACCACAATTATTTCATGGTCTTCTGAACGGGCAATTTTAAGTTTAGACACGGAACAAGTTAAAATATCTGATGTGATTTCTAGTTTATCCAGTAAAGTTGATCTACTCGATGTGACGATTGAAGCACAACCAATTGAAGAAATTATCGTTGGTCTCTACAAGGAGTTTCAAATATGAAGCCATATGTTTCTGTACTAAAATTAAGATTATTGAACGGAATGCAATATCGTTCAGCTGCATTGGCGGGGGTAGCAACACAGTTTTTCTGGGGATTTATGTACATCATGATCTTTGAAGCTTTTTATAGTCAAACAGTACATTCTCAACCACTTTCTTTAAAAGAAATCATTACATACTTATGGTTACAACAATCCTTTTTAGCTTTCATCATGCTGTGGTTTCGTGATAATGAGCTTTTTGATCTAATTACAACTGGGAATATCGCATATGAGCTTTGCAGACCATGCGAAATCTACGGATTTTGGTATTCAAAACTTTTAGCCCAACGCTTGTCGAGTGCAATTCTAAGGTGTTTCCCAATCCTACTAGTTGCATTCCTTTTACCTCAACCTTATAAAATGACGTTACCACCAAGTGTCTTAACCTTTGTGTTATTTTTACTTGCCCTGATTTTTGGATTACTTCTACTAGTTTCGATTTCAATGTTCATTTATATTTCAGTATTTGTGACAATGTCACCAATTGGTTCTTTACTTCTGTTTGGGGTTATTGGTGAATTTTTCTCTGGATTAACAATTCCGATTCCCCTAATGCCAGCTTGGCTTCAGACCGTTGCTTATTTCCTTCCGTTTCGATGGACAGCTGATTTCCCGTTTAGGGTTTACTCTGGGAATATTCCTCAAACTGAAGCAGTAATTGGTATCGTCATACAAATTATTTGGTTAATTTTACTTATTTGGCTAGGAAGAATTGCTTTTAATAAAGCCTTACGAAGAGTCGTGGTCCAAGGAGGTTGAGACATGGGACTATATTTTAAATATCTACTTATTCTCTTTAAATCACAAATGGAATACCGCACTTCTTTTTTTCTTTTAACAATTGGCCAGTTTTTAATCCCGTTCTCGATGTTTGCGGGTCTTTATTTTTTATTTGAACGTTTTGGACAAATTAAAGGATGGACTTTCTACGAGGTTGCGCTTTGTTTTGCGATTATCCATATGGCTTTTGCTTTAAGTGAATGTTTTGCGCGTGGATTTGACTCTTTTTCTAGTCTAGTAGCTAGCGGTAGCTTTGATCGAGTACTTGTTCGTCCTAGAAGTACGATCATTCAAGTTATGGGTTCTAAATTCGAGTTTACTAGAATTGGTAGATTGCTTCAGAGTTTAATTGTTTTGATTTGGGCATTAAATAATCTCCCCATCGAATGGAGCAGTATGAAAGTAGTAACCATTATTTTGATGATTATCAGCGGGGTCTTTATTTTTACCGGAATCTTTATCCTTGCTGCAACGATGTGTTTTTGGACAGTTCAAGGTCTCGAAGTGGTCAATATTTTTACAGATGGCGGTAGAGAAATGGCACAGTATCCATTAAATATCTATCAGAAATGGATAACGAAATTTTTTACATTTGTTATACCCTTTGGATGTGTGAATTACTTACCTTTAATGTACATTTTGGATAAGACGGAGGGGAAAGCGTATCTTTATATGTTATCGTCAATAGTGGGGATTATTTTTATTATACCTTGTTTACTAGTTTGGCAAATTGGAGTGAGACATTATCGATCGACAGGTTCGTAATACTTATCAAAAAAATCGCAATTCAATAGAAGGATTGCGATTTTTTTAATAGAATTACCATATATTATATTCATTGGATAATAGAAAATTTAGGAAGGAATTAAATGAAATAAATCAATATTGAAGTTGAAACTGTTAAACATACACTAGCGGTGATTATAAATCTTGCAAGATTTTTATTTTTCCAATTAGCATAGCTAAATATTAAAGTTGATAAAGCGAGGATAGTTTGATACCATATAGAAATTTTAAAACCATCTTCTTTAATCAAAAAAATGATTCCTATTATTATAGAAGGTATCCAGATTGAAAAAAATAATTTTTGATTTTGTGTTAGAGTTGTCATTGGCATCTTCCTTTAATTAATATGGTTTTTCTGCGAACCACCATGAACCAATATTGCTAAAAGATTTATCAAATGTGTTTTTTCCTAACTTGAAATTTAGTTTAGCATTCTGGTAGCGGTATTGATATAATAATTTACCATAGCCAGTGTTCACTTTATTTTTGGAACGATATGTTGAGTACTGCCAGTATCCATCTGATTTAGCTGTTGAAAAATACAGTGCCATTCCAATAACACTAAACCAAGCACTAATTTTTCCAGATATATCAGATTTTGCGATAGAAAATCCAGTTAGATAGGCTGCGCCTAAGATCCCACCTACAACGGTAACTAGCGCTCCTAAAGAGCTAACATTCTTAGAAAAATGTAATTTTGATGTTGAAACATATACTATTGATGTTGCTCCTCCTTCAGGTGTAGGAACATATCTCGCTGATAAATTGGCTGAATTTGCTATAAGAGCTTCATTTTCATCATAAAATTCTTCTAAATAAATTTCTCCTCTTTCACCGTTAAGTTCAAAATAGCTTTGAGTATTGTTATAAGTTAAACTATACGTTTTTCCTGTTTCAGTTGTAGTTTTTACATGAATAGTATTTTCGTCAATTTTTTCAAACGTCATGGTCATTTTTTCATCAAAGTTTGAAATATCGATTGTAATATCATTGTCTGTAAAATTCATATTAAACCTCCTTGATATATTAAGATAATTTCATGTTAACAGAGAAATAAACTGTTTTTACGAACAAATAGTGAATTATATTTGAACTTATTAGATTTATCAATTTATTGTAATTTAACTTAACTGATTGGATCATAAATTATTTCAATAAAGCACTACCGAGTACTTTTTGAATAGGTAAGTTCAACATAAAACTCAGTAAAGTCACTATGGTATTTAAAAATGAATGGAGGGATCTAATCATAATTAAATGAGTTTGGAGGACTATTCATTACAATTAGAAAAAGATGAACTAAAAAATAAGACTCATTCTGATGATAAAACTGGTATTCTTATTCATATTTAGAGCATACTAAAGAGTTCTTATTATCTTCTTACTTTTGAATTAGTCTTTCTATTTTCTTTGATAAAATATAAAGAGATAAAAAAGAGAGATAAAAAAGGAGGAGAATTGCATTTTGGGATAAAAAAAAAACAAAAATAAATCGGCTCAACCACACACACAAATAATAGATTTTGGGATGGGTAAGACGCTAGCTAAAATTGAAAAAGCAATTCGTATATTAGATAAAAGTGGGAAATAGTATCATGGCGGTATAAATAATAAAGTAATAATTAAATTAAAAGGAATTAGGAATCAATGAAAAAGCAAATTAAAGTAGTCGGAGCTGTCATACGAAACGATCAAAACCAAATATTATGTGCCTTACGTTCACCAGAAATGAGCATGCCAAATAGCTGGGAATTTCCTGGTGGAAAAATCGAAAAGAATGAAAAACCTAAAGAGGCGTTGGTTCGTGAAATACAAGAAGAATTAGGCTGTGAAATATCTGTAACCGAATTAGTTGAGGATGTCATACATGAGTATCCAAATATAATTGTAAATTTGATAACTTACGAAGCTAAGATTATAAGCGGTACGCCAGTAGCTAATGAGCATGCGAAGATCGAATGGACAGAAATTTCTGAGTTAAAAGAACTTGAATGGGCTCCAGCTGACCTTCCTACGGTTGAAAAATTGATTAGATAAAATATAAAATACTAGTATTTAAGTTATTGCTGAACGAAAAACGATAAAATTTAGTAATTTAGAATAATGTCGAACGAATGATAAAAGAAATATTTCTTTGGAAATTGAATTTATTTCCATATCCAATATAATAATAAATAAGCAACTATAGTGTACATACTAGATGAGTTAAGGAAAATTTTTGTAAAACATAGGAGGAAATTATGGGAAGATTAGTTCATTTCGAAATTCATGTTGATAACATGGAACGTGCAAAGAAGTTTTATGGAGAGGTATTTGATTGGACGTTTCAAGATTGGAGTGAATATGCAGGAATGCCATACTTTGGTGCAGTGACAGGTAATGAGGACGAAATGGGAATTAATGGTGCCTTAATGCAGCGCCAAAGTGCTCCTCCTGAAGCAAACCAACCATTAAATGGATATGCATGTACCATGGGAGTAGAAAATTATGACGTTACGGAAGCTAAAATTGTTGAAAATGGTGGCAAAGTAGCAATGCCTAAATATGCACTGCCTGGAATGGCTTGGCAAGGATACTTCATTGACACTGAAGGTAATATTTTTGGAATTCATCAACCTGATGCTAATGCGAAGTAATTAGTTATGGGTTTGATGTATAATTCATAAGTTTGATTTAAACTATAATTTATATATCTTTCAGCAACAAAAGTCAACTGTCGGCAGTTGACTTTTTATTTTTCAACTCTTAATTTATTGGTAATAATTAGGAATAATAAAAGGAGATTCTATTAAAATTGTTAAAACACAAAATTGCCATATTACCCTTCTTATTTAGGATATTTTTCATGATATTCTTAAATTGAAATTGTGACTTAAATAAATTAAAAAAAGAAAATGATTACTTAAATAAAAAAATGAGCAATGAAACATCTTTAAAAGCAAAGATAATTCAATTTACTATCGAAAATAAAGAATTAAAAATGCTAAAAGAAAGACTAAATAAAGAAAGTCAAATATACAAAATTGATGTAGCGATCGTCACAAAAAGAGCTTTTGATACTTGGAACAGCTTTGTTGAAATTAATAAAGAATCTAAAGATGGTGTGAAAATAAATACTAATGTAATGACATCTCAAGGAATAGTAGGTAAAGTAATCGAAGTCTAAAAGAAAAGTTCAAAGGTAGAACTATTAAGTGCGGTGAAATTTAACTCTTATATTTCAGTCCAACCAAAAATAATCATCAATTACAAGGTCTAATTAAAGGAGCAGATGAGAAAACTGGCTATGTGAACGACTCCACCACTTAGCTAACGCTTGAAGTGGGGGCTTCTCGATTCCGTGACGAAAGCAACCTTTCATCTCCACGAGCGTTACTTCCCACAGTTCCTGCGGTAGATGTCCAACGAATGGAGGTTCTTTCGTTACCTTAGTTATTTTACGAGTGGAAGGGGTGACGGGCTTGGTTTTCGCACTATGTCTTATTTGTCCACTCAACCTTATATAACTACTTACCAAAGAACAATTCATAAGAAAATCATAGCATATAACCATATGTTTTTCTATCGTAAAAAGGCAATTCATCTCCCACTTACCGTTGGACACGCTTGAGGAAGGAGACTTTTGCCTGATTATGTCAAAAATGACTCTTTTCAATGTAAATGATAAATTAAAAGCTGGTGAAATGATTGTTACCTCTGGTTTAGGTGGAATCTATCTACCGGGTATTGAAATAGGTAAAGTAAAAGAAGTTAAAATTGATAATTTAGGTCTAAATCAAACAGCATATATTGAACCTTTTATTGTTGAGTAAAAAATAAAAAGGAAAGAACAATAGAAAAAGAGAACAATGTTAGAGTTGTTCTCTTTTTTGCATAAATACTTCTAGTACATAAAAGTAGGTGTATGTTAATGTTACAATTTCAAGAAAGGATTCAAAAATATGAATATAAGCTAAACGATACGGATGATCAAATCGTCGAGTTCATCCTTAATAATAAAGAGGATGTTGTAGGCTTTTCAATACAGTATTTGGCTGCAAGGTTATTTACGGTTCCGAATACGATTACGAGATTATCTAAAAAATTAGGTTTTGATGGATACTCTCAGATGAAGAATAGTTTAAAAGAGGAAATGAATAGTCAAAGTATTTTTACTGAAGAAGATAGTTTAACTTATAACATACATAAAACAATTGGACTAATTGATCAAAATACGCTTTCCCTTACCACAAAATTAATTCAAGAAGCACGCAGGGTGCTTTTCTTTGCAGTAGGGGATACTGCACCTTTTTGTGAAATGATGATAAAAAATCTGAAAGTTGTCGGTAAACAAGCTGAGTATTATATTCACCGACACGATGTCTTATATGAGCTTTCTAAATTTGATTCTAAAGAGAATAATTTACTTTTTTTAATTTCATTATCTGGAGAAACAGCTCAAGTATTAGATGTTGCAGAATTAGCAAAGTTTAAGGGAATAAAGTTAATATCGCTTACTCATTTTAGTAAAAATCCTTTACAACAAATAGCAGACGTGAACTTGTATTGCTATTCTCCTAATAAAAAAATGAATGAATACAATGTAACGGATAAAACACCTTTATTGTTTGTTATTAGATCCTTATCAGAGTATTACTGGAAAACATTAAAATGATGTGTATAAATACACACTAAAAATAAAAATTTACTAAAAACTGTGTAAAAATAAGAAGTTTCCGGCTTCTAATTTTTTTTTTGATATGATGTATCCAAAGTAGTCCATTAATTAATGAAAGGGGTTACAGAATGCAATTAAATAAGTTAACTTCAGAAGCTTTAATTAGTACAAAAATGTCATTTTCATCTAAAGAAGAAATCATAAAATATTTAGTTAAAAAGTTGGCAACAGAAGGGAAAATCCATTCTGAAGAAGAGTTTTACAATGCGGTGATGGAAAGAGAAAATTTATCACCTACTGGATTTGAAGGTGGGCTAGCAATTCCACATGGCAAATCATCATCTGTTAAAGAGTCTTCGTTTGCGGTTGTTACACTTGAGAAACCAATGAATAATTGGGAAAGTGTTGATCCAAATAATCAAGTTGAATTAGTTATATTGTTAGCGATTCCAAAAGAAGAGGAAGGCACTACGCATCTTACTTTATTAGCTGAACTGGTTACAAGATTATCTGATGAAGAGTATAAAAATAATCTTCTACAAGCAAGAACAAATAAAGAACTATTTAATCGTCTTGATGCACCTTTATTACCTACTAATCTGAAAGTCTCTCCAAATGATGATAAAACAGTATTAGCTATTACAGCTTGTCCAGCTGGCATTGCACATACATATATGGCAGCGGAAGCACTCGTGAAAGCGGGAAATGAATTAGGTATTAATGTATTCGTTGAAAAACAAGGAGCCAATGGAATTGAAGATCGTCATACGTTTGATTTAATTAGAAAGGCTGATGCGATTATATTTGCGGTGGATGTTGCGGTAAAAGATGAAGAGCGATTCAAGCATCTTCCAAAAGTTAAAACATCTGTAGCAGCACCAATTCGAAATGCAAAAGGAATTTTAGAACAGGCTCTTCGAAAAGTGGGAAATGCGCCTAAATCAGAAATGGACGAAAGAGATGAGCAACATTATGAAGTAGAAACTAAAACTACTAAAACAGAAATTAAGGATTCTCTTTTAACAGGAATCTCTCATATTATCCCTGTGATTGTAGCTGGTGGTATGACATTAGCAGCGGCTGTCTTTATTGCTCAAGCATTTGGACTTCAAGATGTATATGCCGCAGAAGGATCATGGTTATGGCTATTACGTCAATTAGGTGGTTCTTTATTAGGACAAATCATGATTCCGATTTTATCAGCGTATATGGCCTACTCGATTGCAGATAAACCAGCATTAGGGCCAGGTTTTGCAGCAGGGGTTGCGGCTAATTTAATCGGCAGTGGATTTTTAGGAGGTATGCTTGGAGGATTACTAGCCGGTTATTTCTTAAAGTATTTAAAAGTAAAAGTGAAACCTAAAGGGACTTTTGCAGGCTTTGTTAGTTTCTGGTTTTATCCTGTAGTAGGAACATTAGTGGTTGGTTCAATTATGCTATTTGTAATTGGTAAGCCCTTAGCTTTCTTAAACGAAGGATTAATTGATTGGCTCAATGGAATGAGTGGGACAAACGCGATAATACTTGGAGCAATTTTGGGAGCTATGGTTTCATTTGATCTTGGTGGTCCAGTAAACAAAGCTGCTTACACATTCTGTATTGGTGCAATGGCGAGCGGAAATATTGTACCTTACGCAGCGTTTGCTTCTGTCAAAATGGTTTCTGCATTCTCCGTCACTGGAGCAACGATCATAGGTAAACATTTATTTTCCGAACAAGAAAAAGAAATTGGTAAACAAACTTGGTTACTTGGATTAGCTGGAATAACAGAAGGGGCGATTCCTTTTATGATTAACGATCCACTCCGAGTGATTCCTTCATTAATTGCTGGTTCGGCAGTAACGGGAGCGATTGTTGCTTACTTTAATATTGGTTTAAATGTTCCAGGTGCTGGGATTTTCTCATTAGCTTTACTTCAAGGGAAACCAACCATAGTAGCTGCAAGTATTTGGTTTGGAGCGGCCTTAATTGGAGCAGTTATTTCTACAATTTTACTAATCATGACAAGAAAACAAAAAATCGTTAAAGATATACAAGTAAAATCATCACAACAAAATGTAGCATAAGAGTGGAGGCACAAAATGAAAAAAGTTCATATCGTCCCACATATGCATTGGGACAGAGAATGGTATTTTACAACGGAAGAATCTAGAATTCTATTAGTTAATAATATGGAAGAAATTATGGAGATGTTAGAAACAAATCCTGATTATCCTTACTATGTATTAGATGGACAAACAGCAATCTTGGAGGATTACTTTGCAGTAAAACCAGAAAATAAAGAGCGAGTAAAAAAGCTAGTTCAAGAAGGGCGATTAATTATTGGACCATGGTATACGCAAACGGATGAAATGATTGTTGGTGGTGAGTCAATCGTTCGTAACTTATTGTACGGAATGAAGGATTGCGAAGAGTTTGGAGTACCGATGAAAATTGGTTATCTTCCAGATTCGTTTGGACAATCAGCTCAAATGCCGATGATCTTAAACGGGTTTGATATTAAGTATTCAATTTTCTGGAGAGGGACTTCTGAACGTCATGGTACAGACAGAACTGAATTTTATTGGGAGACAGATGATGGTTCGAAAGTATTAGTTCAATTGTTTCCGCTAGGGTATGCAATCGGTAAGTATTTACCTGAAGATGAGGAAGCACTACAAAATAGAATTGATAAGTATTTTACGGTACTTGATCGAGGTGCAACAACTGAACATATTATCTTACCGAATGGCCATGATCAAATGCCAATTCAAAAGAATATTTTTACAATCATCGAAAAGCTACAAAAACTTTATCCAGAGCGTGAATTTTTCTTAAGTAAATATGAAAATGTCTTTGAAAATCTAGAAGCACAAAAAGATCTAGATACATTGAAAGGTGAATTTCTAGATGGTAAGTACATGCGTGTTCATCGAAGTATTTACTCGACTAGAATGGATATTAAAGCAGCGAATACTAGAATTGAGAATAAAATCACCAATATATTAGAACCACTTGCTTCAATCGCTTATCGGTTAGGATTTGAGTATCACCATGGTTTGATTGAGTTAATATGGAAAGAAATCATGAAAAATCATGCACATGATAGTATTGGCTGTTGCTGTTCTGATAAAGTACATCGTGAAATATTAAATCGTTTTTATTTAGCTGAAGAAAAAGTTGATCAGCTAATTAATTTTTATAAACGTAAAATTGTTGATTCGATGGATACAACTAACGAGCATGATCGGATTACACTTTTTAACTTACTTCCTTATGAACGAACTGAAGTTGTGACAACAAACGTTATGACTAAGTTAAAATCATTTAAGCTTGTTGATCATGAATCGAATGAAATAGATTTCGAAATTATCGAAAGTAAGATTACTGACCCGGGCTTAATTGACCGTCAAATTGTTCATTATGGAAATTACGATCCTTTTATTGAATATACAATCCAGTTAAAAGATAAGATTCCATCAATGGGTTATAAGACCTATTTTGTAGAAGAAAGTGATGAAGTCTTAAAGAAGATAACTTATTTTACGAATGAGATTGAAACTGATTATTACAAGATTACCGTTAATTCGAATGGAACATTGAAAATTTTTGATAAGCAACATGAACAAAGCTTTACTAATGTGCTGCTTTTAGAAAATGGTGGTGATGATGGTGATGAATATGATTACTCGCCACTTCTAAATGAGGAGTTAATTTATAGTGATTCTGTTCATGCTGAAACAAATGTTCAGCAAAATCGGTATGGTGCAACGATTGATATTAAATATACATTGGCTGTTCCATCAAACTTAGAAAAACGGAAAGAACAAATTATTGATAGTGCTGTCGAGGTTCATATTCTAGTGAATGTTCCAAATCATAAGCCCAGACTTGATATTAATTTTGAAGTGAATAATCAAGCGAAGGATCATCGATTAAGAGTGTTAATTCCAGCGGGTATTGCTTCAGCTTTTTCAGTATCGGATAACCAATTTGGTTCAATTAAACGAGATGTGGTAGATCCGGCAATTCATGTCTGGGAGAAAGAAAATTGGGATGAGCGTCCAGATTCGATTTATCCTATGTTGAGTTATGTTGGTTTAACTAACGATGAATTTGGTGTTAGTGTATTAACTAACAGTACAAGAGAGTATGAAATTGTTGGTGATAAATTTGATACGATAGCGATTACTTTATTTAGGAGTGTTGGATTTCTTGGGAAAGAAGAGATGGTTCGTAGGCCAGGGCGACCATCGGGGATTAAGTTGCCTACTCCGGATTCTCAGATGATTGGGAAGTTGTCTTTGGAGTTTGCGATTACGACATATAATAAGGAAGAGAATGTTGCTCGGATTGTTAAGGAGTATACAACTCCAATTGTTGCTTATAATAAGATTCCTTTTGATGCTATGAAGTTGAATGAGTCTGAAGTGAAGACGCCGTTGGAGTTTAGCTTTTTTAAAGAGCGTTCTCAAAATGTTGTTTTAAGTACGTTGAAAAAGGCTGAAAAAGTAGATAAATTTGTCATTCGTTTTTATAATTCATCGGAAAATGAAGAGTATGCTTTTTTGCAATTTAATGATGAGATTCAACAGGTATACACTGTTAATTTAAATGAAAAAGTAAAAGAAGAGGTTTTAGTTAACAATCAGCAAGTAGGAATAAATGTGAGAACAAATCAAGTTAAATCGATTTTGTTTTAAACCTTATGAAATGAAGACACTGAAATTTTAGTGTCTTTTATTTTTTGGGGAAGAATTACAATGAAAGTATTAATTGCAATTATTATTGCTCGTCATTAGAAATTAGTGTAGCCATTAAAAAGTACTAATACCTTGACAGGGTAGGGGTCACTAGTTTTTTATATCCTAATTGAATTATCCCTAAAAAACAGCTCTTAATTCCTTTACAAAGAAGGAGTTAGTGCTTTTTGTTTTTAACGGTTTTTATTTTTCTAGTTAGGAGAAATAATATTTTTACTTATGAAATTACTCAAGCATTAATTTTCGTAATCCACTTATATGCCTTGGTGTAGTAAAATTAAACGTAATTATTCTTAATAAAAAACAATTGATATAATAACAAAGAGGTGACATATATATATGAACTTACAAGAAAAAATTGATAGCTCATATCCACGATACTATGATTACGAAGTAGAAATTACAAAAGACCAGTGGATAGAACTAATACAAGACAAAGAAATTTTTAAAGAAAAAAACATAGAGCACATGAAATGTGTTTATAAATTTGAAAATCACGCAGCTACATGTAAGGAAGTAAGTCAAATATTGGGAGGGACCGCCCAAACCTATAACGGTTTAGCAACTGCTTTAGCAAAAAGAATTGCAACAAAGCTTAATATTGAAAAATTACCTGCTAGAAAAGGTGACTCAGATGTATATTGGTGTATTTTATTTAATGGACAAGACGTTGCTGATAGTGACAGAGGTACGTTTGAGTGGAAGCTTAAACCAGAATTGGCCAATGCACTAAAAGAGTTATATCCCGATTTAGAATATCCTAAGCCAATTATTGAAAAGAAGTTAGATAATGTTTCAACTTCAATTTGGTTAGCAACAGCACTTCTTACATATATGTCATTTATAAATGATAAAGTATTATATGATACGAACATCTTTTTTGAAATTCCCAAAATACAGAAAGTAGCCAAACAGATATGTAGTAAAAAAATAGATCCGGCTAGACTTTCACAATGGTGCAATGGAGATCATAGTAATCACACTTATTGTTATTTAAGAACAGGTGAGAACTCACTTAGAAGATTAACTGCTCCTGGTGAGTTTGGAGGAGTAAAAGAAAGACCTGATGATTTGGATTTAAATATGAAATTTGAATTAGATGAAAGTATTATAAGTGTAAAAATGTTGCTTGATTTTGTGGATGGGGTGTATTCCAATTTGATTAATAGTGGTAATAATGAAGCGGATATTGATTTTGAATCAATTGTTAATTTTTTGCAATGGAATGCTGGTAACAAATATATAAAACCTGAAAAAGCAGACAAAGAAACAATCATTTTTTCAAATCAACAAAATATGAACATTAACCAAGTGGATTATATGAGTCAAGCTAGAGCATTAGGAATAAAAGCTAGAGGGAGCTTTATTGAATTAGGTAAAAGAACTATTAAAGGTTTTAATGAGTTTGAGATGGGAACATGTTCTAGTTGGGTTAATCAAGGTCAAAAAATCCCAGATTATTTTTGGATTGAATATAAGAAAAAAGGATTTCATGAAAGTAAATCGAGTATTTCATTATCCATTGCCAAAATAGAAGATCGTATTTTAATCTATGTTTCTGTAGAGGCACGGGATATAGGAAGTAATAAAGAAGATTTTGATAAACATAATAAGTTGATATATTTAGAAAAAAATGACCAGCTTATATATTATAGAGCACAAGTAAATAAAGAGGTTAATAAAATTTTGGATTACCCAAGAGAAGATATTATACGAATGGTAGAAAATAATGAACTAATTAAAGTTCAAGTAGAAGTTGCAATTAATGGACCATACGTTTCTACAAATACAGCTAGGATTGTAAATCAAATTAGAGAAGCATTTGTTAAACTAGAGCCTTACTATGATGTGACTATAGGAAATCAGAAAATAGAAACTAACCCAGGGAAAGAAATGCAAATTTATAACAGGGGTACTGAGGTAAATACAAGGTTTAGTTTAAACACTATACTATTTGGACCACCTGGAACGGGTAAAACTTATAATAGTATTCTCTATGCAGTAGCTATTTGTGATAAAACAGGTATTGAAGCATTAGAGAAGAAATCTTATGAAACAGTATTAAGTCGATATAAAGAATTAGTAAAAAGTAATAGAATTGCATTTACAACTTTTCATCAGTCTTATGGTTATGAAGAATTCATCGAGGGAATTAAACCAGTTATAAGTAATCAAAGTAGCACTTCTTCAACAGAGATACAATACGAATACTCTTCCGGTGTGTTTAAGAAGTTTTGTGACAAAGCAAATATAGAAAATCATGAACCACACGTTTTTATAATAGATGAGATTAATAGAGGTAATATTTCAAAAATATTCGGTGAACTAATTACACTTATCGAAAAAACTAAAAGAATTGGAGCAACAGAAACTGCTTCAGCGATATTGCCATATACAGGTGATGTTTTTGGGGTGCCAAGTAATGTATATATCTTAGGAACTATGAATACAGCTGACCGGTCAATTGCACTAATGGATACTGCTTTAAGAAGAAGATTTAAATTCATTGAAATGATGCCAGATTCCAATGTACTGACGGAATTAGGAATTAATCAAATTGAAGGAATCAATATAGCAACTATGTTAAGAGTTATTAATGAAAGAATTGAGTATTTGTATGATAGAGAACATACAATTGGACATGCATACTTTACAGATTTAGCAAAGAATCCTTCTTTAAGGAAGCTAGCTGAAATATTCCAAAATGGAATTATTCCACTTTTACAAGAGTATTTTTATGAGGACTATGACAAGATTCAATTAGTGCTTGGAGATAATGCCAAAATTGATGATGAGTATAAATTCATTCTTGATAAAGAATTAAAAGTAAAGAACGTATTTAAAGGTAATCCAGATATCGATTTGCCAGAAAAGAAATATATGATTCAGAAAGAGGCTTTTTATAAGGCAGATAGTTATATACAAATTTACTAAAGTTTGGTGAAGAGATGAACAGGCTGTTAGAGGTTCGAGAGTTTGAGGCAATTACTTGCAACGAGGATTATATGAATGATACTTCTTTAAAGTATTTAAAAGAAGAAATTTTTACCGAATTAGAAAATTACATCCTAGCATTTAACGAGAGAGGAGAAGCAGATGCTATAGACTTCTTAAAGATTGGTGTAAGACGTAATGTTGGAAAAGTTATTCAAGCACGGAATTATGTTGGAATTATTCAAACGAAAAGTAATTTCCAGCTACAAATACTTCCAAAGATTTCGAATAATGGCATAGAAGATACGAAGAAAACATTTCTTAGAATGCTTCGTAGTTTGAAGGACTTTCCAAGTAAAATATTTAACGAATCCTATTTAAAAATAGATCGAATGAACCTTTATGAGATCTTCATCAATATGTATATCCAAGAAGTACTTAACCTCATTAAAAAAGGATTACGTTCGTCTTATTTATCTAAAGAAGAGAACATAAATTTCTTTAAGGGAAAATTAATTGTTCAAGAGCATATAAAGAAAAACCTTATTCATAAAGAACGATTTTATATGAGATATGACGAATTTGGAATAAATCGTCCAGAAAATCGCTTGATAAAATCCACACTGTTGAAACTGCAAAAGTTATCGACTAGTGCTGCTAATATTAAAGAAATTAGACATCTTCTTACCAATTTAGAAATGGTTAAACCATCAACAAACTATACCAAGGATTTCTCAAAAGTTGTCATTGATCGAAATACAAAAGATTACGAAATGTTGATGCAATGGTCAAAAGTATTCCTGATTAATCAAAGCTTTACTACTTTTTCTGGAAATACCACATCAAGAGCGCTGTTGTTTCCAATGGAGAAAGTTTTTGAATCATATGTTTCTCAGAACTTAAAGCGAGTACTTGCTGATCTAGGTTGGGAGATTTCGGTACAAGATAAAGGATACTATTTATTTGATAATCCGAGGAAATTTGCTTTAAGGCCTGATATTGTTATTACACGGGATGATGGTAGTAGAATTATAATAGATGCAAAGTGGAAGTTACTGAATAATAATCCACAAAAGAATTATGGTATTTCACAGGTAGATATGTATCAAATGTATGCTTATTCGAAGAAATATGAAACAGCGGAAATATGGTTGTTATATCCTTTGAGTGATGAGATGGATAATACTGATATTAGTTTTGTGGCAAATAATCTAGAGTTTGTCGAAACTAATGTGAGAGTTTTTTTTGTGGATGTAACTAGGATTGGTGAAAGTTTGGGTTTGTTGAAGGAACAGTTGGTAAGAGTATAACATTTCATTTGTAAAGCCCCGTTAATGTCATTACATTACGGGGTGTTTTCGTGACTTTTACCAGGAATCCAATTGTGAAAAACTAATATACATGTGAAATTCGAAATTAAAAACTCTCAAGTATCTACGTGAAAATTTATAAAAGTTTTAAAAAGTATAAAATTGGCAACAATTGCATTATTTTTTTTCTGAATCTCATACTATTGAAATTGAAAAAGTATTATAATAATACAGGTTTATTAATAAAGTTTTAGAGACTTTAAGGAGGACTAAATGCAACAATATCTTAGCTTTATATTCATATTTTTAATGTTGGTTTTAGCAATATTTAGTATTAATACAATATACAGACCTTATCATATGGCGAGGAAAAGTGTAAATGAAATTATCATTAAACTTAAGGAATTAAGTCAATTTGATAATTTGGATCGTTTTTTAGAATTTGATAAATGGTTAGAAAGTAAGCAAAGTGAAGATTTTTATTTTTTGTATGTCATTCCCTCTTGGAAGAATTTTTTTAATAAATATAAACAGAATCAGCAAAATGGAGTAATTTTTACTCCAGATGTGTATGACTTTTTCTTAGAAGAAGAGTATTTAAGAAAGTTTGGTAAAAGGAAATTAGCTGAAACAGTACCAGGATTATTTCTTGCAATAGGAATTATAGGTACGTTTACTGGTATTGCATTAGGAGTAAGTGGATTGAAAGCCACTGGTGATGCAAGCACTATGAAGAATGGGATAAATATTTTATTGGAAGGAATGAAAGTTAAATTCATATCGTCAATTATTGGGATACTTTTATCAGGGGTATATCAATTTTTCGATAAGTTAATTTACTATCCTAATCTATTAAACGATTTCACAAATCTTAGAAGTGCACTTGATGAAACCTTCCCAACTCAAGAAGAAAGTATTGTATTACATCAAATGTTATTAAATCAAAAAGAACAAATGAGTGATTTCCAAACATTCATGACAGAAATGCTCATTCCAACTATGGTTTCTGGTTTTACGGAATCGATTCAGAACTCACTTGTACCACACTTAGATGAAACTAAGACAATGATGAATACAATGATAGAAAATTCTAGTGCATCTCAAATGGATACTATGAAGCAAATGACGAATCAATTTGTTACTTCACTTAATGAAATGACAGGTGATCATATGAGAGATTTAGGAGATGCTCTAAAATCAACTGTTGAATGGCAACAAAAAGTTCATAGCGAAATGACTGTATTAGTTGAATCTATGCAAAGTTCGGCTAAAGAACAATCTATATTAATCGATAAATCTACTACTCTTACAGAACGAATTAATAGTTATATAGAGCAAGTAACTGACTATCAAAGTCAAATGGAAAGCACAATTGCTCAGTTAAATGATTCTAATGAAAAGAATAGTGACTTACAGACTATTCTTACGGAACTTATTAGCAGCATGACAGATGAACGAAAAATATTCGATAATCAATTTAAACAGCACTTACAATTATTAGATGATAGTATGATTTCATTGTCTGGTCATACAGAATCTCAAGTATCGCTTAACGATAGATTATTAAAAAATCTAACAAGATTTAATGAATTAACTGATAAACAAATGAATGTTTCTGAATATTTAACAGAACAAATTGAGTTATCGAATGAGTCAACTTCAAAAATTAATTCAACTTTAGCTCATTTTGAAAAAAATGGTGAACTTATTGTAGCTATTCAGAATGAATTAAATGCATCACTTCAGATGTTACTAAATGAAAGAAAAATAGTTGATCAAGTTTCTTCTGATGTAAGCACTAGCCTTATTGCACAATTAAGAGATATGGATCAACGAATAGACACTTTAAACAATTTATGGAAATCTAGCTCAGATGTATTAAATTCTGTAGGTAAACAATTATCTACATCAATGGAACAGTTTACAAGTGAAATGCATAAAGGACTTGAATATACATTTGGTCAGTTTGATGAAGAACTTTCAAAATCTGTTCAATATCTATCTAAAGCAGTTGATTCCATCAATGAAAGTGTAAGTGGGGTTAGTGATTTACCTGCTGCGATGGATAAATTGAAAAATACAATTAACTCAATTAATAAACTAAATTTAACCACAAATTCCAAATAAGGTGATGAAATATTATGGCTAGAGGTTTTCGCAATATTAGGCGATACCCTTCTGTCGGGCATGAAGAAGAGAAGGAAAGTTTTTGGGTATCATATACCGACCTGATGTCTGGATTAGTTATTATTTTTGCTTTAGTATTAATGATTGCAATGTTTACAATGCAAGACTCGTTTGAGAAATCACAAAAAACGATTGAAGAAAAAAATAAAGTAATAGAAGATATAGTAGGAGTTAAAGCAAAGCTGATTGACCAACTAGTAAAAGAGTTTGATAATTCGAATTTACAATTACAAGTCGATCCAAATACTGGGGCAATTCGGTTTTCCGGTGGTGTTTTCTTTGCATCAGATAGTACAGAGATAACCCCACAAGGACGGAAGTATCTTGAAGAATTTATTCCAAAGTATGTAGATATTTTAATGTCTAAGGAATTTAAAAATGAAGTATCTCAAATAATTGTTGAAGGTCATACAGACAAACAAGGCACTTATTTATATAATCTAAATTTATCTCAAGGAAGAGCGCTATCTGTTGTGCAAGAAGTTTACTCGCCTGATTTTCCAAAGTTTAAATACCAGAAAGAGTTGAGTAGTATAATTACAGCCAATGGTCGTTCATATAGTGTACCAATCAAAGGGAAAAACGGGCAGATTGATCCTAATAAATCTAGGCGTGTAGAGTTCAAATTTAGATTAAAAGATGATCAAGTTATTGAAAAAATAAATGAAATGGTGAAAGCAAATGAGCGTTAGTTCGAAGTTTTATCATTTTTCATTTGCACCTAAAAAACTAGTAGTTGAACGAGATAAAATTGAAAAGAAATTTAAAGATTTAGATGATACATTAATAGAGACTGGTACTATTATTAAATTACCTCAATTACTAGAATTAATTCGAAAAACCCAAATTAAAGATATAGAAAATATACTATCTAAATTCAGTAACTTTGATATAAGGGTTATGATGTATGAATATCCATTCACAAATGAGAAACATGATGATCAAATTAAGATAAACCATATTTTAACAGCTTTGTACAAAAGCGAGTTTGGAAAAATCATTTGGAAATTATATCAAGAATATTTTTCTAATGAATATCTTCAATCAATACTCATATCTTCGTATTCGAAAGAATCAGATAACTTTCTAGGTATGCCTGAAGATATATCAGTATTATTCGGTGAAGCTTTATTAAATAAAGCAGGTATCAATATGGGACTGGTTGATATAGCATTAAAATCAAGTGATATATTATCAAATGTATTTAAACAATTGAAAGTAGTTAAAGAAAGTTCGCTTGAAAGAAAATTAATTGAAGGTGTGCTATTAAAAGGTGTTAAATCGAATAAAATTTTTGAAACTGAAGAAATGAAACAAATAATTGAGTATTTAAATAAGATGCCATTAAACGTATACCAAAATATTTTAAAAAACTATATAGAGGTTAGAGAATATAAAAAGTTTGATGATGCGATATTAAAAAATGCTATAAATAGATTATTAAACCCAAAAGACGATGACAAGTTATGGGATTTTCTTGATGATACTTCAATGATTAAAGTAAAAAAATGGATAAACCAAGCCAAACTTAAAGAAGTATTTGAACAAGATAAAGATAATAAAAGGTTCGAGTATTGGAAAAGATTTAATGATTTCTTTGAAGATGTCGAAGTCATTAGAAATCCACTAGTAGCTTTTATGTATTTTAAGGATTTTGTGGTAGTTGAATTTGGAATAATGGGAGCAGCTTATTTCTACCATAAAACAGGATTTGATGAATTAATATATCCTAGAATTAATTCTTTTAAATTTAGAAATTCAAGAAGTAATTCTACTAAGGAAAATATGTTAAAGGAAACTATTACTGAATACCAAGGAATAGAATTATTTATTAATAAATTAACTCATCTTCCGGTCGATACATGGCCAGTGAAGAAGTTCGATCCCCAAATGAGTATTTATTTAAATGAATTACCAAAGTGAGGAATACGAGAATGGTAAAATTATTCAATTTCAGAAAAAAGAAAAATGAATTTGAAGAAGTTACTAAAATTCATATAAGAGAATCGAAAACTGAGCAAGGTATCGTATATCAACTGCTTAATCAGAAAACAAATGATTCTTTTTCCTTTCCTTTACAACTTTCAATATCTGAATTAAAACTACAAGACCAATTAGATACTCTCGAGGCCTTAGAACAACTTTGGTATGAAGAAGCATTAATTGATATTGAAGGAAAATATCTTCTTCAAACAGAAGTGATTTTTCAACTAGATCAAGAGTATTTAAAACAATTGAAAATTCCTTCACCTACTACTTTTCAGTTGAAATTAGGTCATGAAGGTGTAATAGGAACAAGTAAATTTAAGTATATTCTTGAGAAACATTTAAAGAATTGGAATCACATCGAACGTACTGGAAAACAGGTTGGACCATGGGTAAAACTTGTTGATGGCACAGAATATTTAATGTCACCTGAGCAATTTAAATTTCAAAAAGAACTTCAAACGTTTCCAGAGATGGAAAATAAAGAAGACATTTTAAATTATGTAGCAAGTATTCGTTCTAAAGCAAAACAATTAAATATACTAATGGACGAATATCTTGAAAAACAACAGTATCTATTCATTGATCAGCTGGAATTAGATTTAAATTATGATGGTAAAGAGATAGCATTATTACCAAAATTTAAGTCAAACGATAATATTTCACAGAATATACTTGATATAATGAGTGACAAAAAAGCTAGATATCTTAGTCAAGATGGAGCGAAGATTTTTGTTAATAAAGAGACTTCAAAACAAGCGGATATAATAAGAGAAAGTCCAACAATAAAAGGCCAAGCAATTCCATCATTTGTTGAAAGTCCAGAGGCATTTATTCCTGAATTTGGTGGAATTGATTTATCTCAATTTAGTGATCGAGTAAAGAATTTAGGCATTAAAGTTTATAAAGCTCAACCATACGTTTTTGCATCTGAAAACGAAAGAGGTTGGTTCGGTTTAAAAACTGGTTTTTCAGCAGTAGATGAAGTGGGTGAAAAGCAAGACTTTGCTAATGAAGAAATTGAAAATTTAATTTTAGAAGCAAAAAATAAAGGCCAAGATTATATTGAATGGAATGGGCATTGGCTTAAAATACCTGAAAATGCTAGTGAGTTTATTGAAGGCACCAAAAAGATCAGTGAAGAAATAGTAGATAATAATGGGATACAACTTCATAAGTTACCATATATTCTTGAAATCTTTGAAAATATTGATCACCTAGAATTTAATCAACCTTTACTAAATCTTCAGACAGAATTTAATGATTCCGGTATATTTGAAAAAGTTACTCCTAAGTCATTCAATGCGACATTAAAACCATTTCAAGTGGATGGTTATATTTGGATGAAATATTTACACTATAGAAGAATTGGCGGACTCCTTGCTGATGATATGGGGCTAGGAAAAACAGTACAAGTAATATCATTCTTAACTTATTTATATGAAAAATATGAATTACAACCGACTTTAATAGTTGCACCTAAAACTTTAATTGAAAATTGGAAAATTGAAATTGGTAAATTTGCTCCACAATTGCTCAATAAACTATATACTCATCAAGGAACTAGTAGATATAAAAGTCCTGAATCATTAAATCAGTGTAATATTATTTTAACGACATATCAAACTCTGGTGAATGATCAGCTTTTATTTGGTCAAGTTAATTGGAGTGCAGTAATCTGTGATGAAGCTCAGGCTATAAAAAATCCATCTACCTCAGCTTCCCGAGTGATAAAAGCTCTAAAATCTAGAATGAGATTAGCATTAACAGGTACTCCAGTTGAAAATAGTTTAATCGATTTATGGTCAATCGTAGACTATGTGCAGCCTGGATTATTAGGAAGTTTATCGACCTTTAAAAAAGAATTTGTGACACCATTAAAGTCAGGTGAAAATGCAAATCAGATTGAAAAAGAACTTATCTCAAAAATTGCAAGTGTATATAAACGTAGAACGAAATCGGAAGAACTTTCCGGACAATTACCAGAGAAAAACATAGTCTCAAATCCTGTTCCAATGGGTGAAATACAGTCAAAATTATATTCTGAAGTTATAGCACTTGTAAAAAATGGAATGATGAAAGGGTTAGAAGCGGTTCAGCATTTAAAGAAACTGTCTTCGCATCCAGCTTTACTAAGTGAGTCATATGAAAGTGTATCATTTAAAGAGATACCCAAATTAAAAGAAACTATTGATATTATTCATTCCGTCCGTCAAAAAGGAGAAAAAGTACTCATTTTTACAGAATATATTAAGATGCAATCTATACTGCGTAAGTGTATTCGTGATGAATTTAATGTAAACCCAATGATAATAAATGGCCAAACAGATAGGCGTATGGATTTAGTCGAACTGTTTAATCAAAAAGAAGGATTCGATGTTATGATTCTTTCACCAAAAGCAGCAGGTACAGGACTGACGATTACATCAGCTAATCATGTTATTCACTATACTAGATGGTGGAATCCTGCAGTTGAAAATCAAGCAACTGACCGCGTTTATCGCATTGGACAACAAAAAGATGTATATATATATCATCCAATAGTGACAGACACAAATGGTTTTACTCCAAATGGGACAGTTGAAGAAATTGTTCATCGGATTTTACAAGAGAAACAACATCTTGCATCTAATATTATTACGACTACCAAATCTGTCAATTTTGAAGATGAGGTTTTAGGTGTATTATTAGGATAATTTATAACAAAAAAACTCCCAAATAAGGGAGTTTTTTTGAAAATAAGTAACTTTAGTAATTATTAATGTATTTTTTTGGAATCAATTCCCTCTTTATTGATTTTAAAAAAGGATGTTTAAATAATAAAAATAAATTATACTTATATAGGGATTTGTGTAAAAAAACAAAAAAGTGAAAATCTAACAAACTAATAGATTATACTGGTTTGTCAATGTTGAGTGTAATGAGCAAAGGATTAAAATTAAAATATTCTGACTATTTTGAGGGTTGGATTAATTCATTAATATTTCTTCAAATTCCAATAAAAACTGGCAATTATTTTTTTGCTTTTTATACTCTAATTACCGACTTAATTCTTAGGAGGTTTTGTAAATTGTTCATCGAAGGATTGGTTGAATATAGACCAGGTATTGAAGCAGAGCGATTTGTATGGAAGCATGTTAAGTCCGAATTTTCAAGCCGTGAATGCTTTGGATTTCTACACTTTCCAATGTTTAAAAAAAACCATGCTGGGAAACGAGAGATTGATATTTTGCTTGTCGACCGAGAACTTGGCGTTAATATTATTGAAGTAAAAGGAATAAATATCGAACAAATTGATTATATTCAAGGGCATAAATGGCAATTTAGAAATTATCATTCTACTAGTGGAGAGCCCTTTAACCAAGCTGAGCAGCAACTAAATATGCTTTGTGATGATATAGAAAAGAAAGCTATACTTTATCGTACTTTTAGTAAACGTGCAATGGTTGCTTTACCATATATTACTCATGAACAATGGAAAAAGCGAGGATTTAGTCAGCAATTAAACAATCCTTTCATCTTATTTAAGGATGATTTTGAGAAAGGCACATGGATTCAAAAGCTTAAACAAATTCAAATTTATAAAGCAAGAATTAATATAAATGATTATAAATGGCTTACATTAAAAAAACATTTTTTTATTAAAGATCAACAGGAAGAAATTAATAATAAAAGACAAAATCATTACTCTTCCTTATATATTTTCGTAAATGAGAAACAATTTTTAGAAGAAAAAGAAAATATTGAAACGAAATTAAAAGAAGGAGTAAAGATTTATATCTTTAGCGATTTCTCAATCTCTAAAAATTGGCTAACATCACAAGAGAATTTCGTTGGAGCGTTTCAGCTTCAAGTATTCCATTCAAAAGAGTTAGGCCAATTTATTAAGAAGCAAATCATAATTGATGGTGAAGTAGAAAAATCATTTTTGAAGGACATTCTAGCTCCAGCTTTTCCAATGTTTAACGTTGGTCAGTTTATTGCTACGCATACACCAATTAATGAAAAATTAATGATTACAGCAGGTGCAGGAACTGGTAAAACACATGTAATGATTGACCGTATTTTCTATTTACTAGAAAAGGCTGATATTACACTTAAAGATATTGTGATGATTACTTTCACGAATGCATCAACTGATGAAATGAAGGAGCGTTTAAAAAATAGGCTAATATCCATGTTTAATTTGACTGGAAAGACCAAATATCTCTATTTTGCTGAGGAAGTTAAGAACATGCAAATTAGCACAATTCATTCTTTTTCTAAGTCAATATTAACTCAATTAGCCCATGAAATTGGATTCGGTCGAAACGTGACAGTAAGGAGTTTTATTAAAATCAAAAATGATATTATTGAAAGCCTCATAGATGAATTTTTTAAAGAATACCATGTTAAAGATCTTGTAAAACTGAAGTTAACGCACTATAGCTTAATTAAAATGGTGAGGAGCTTTTGGGATGAACTAGAGAGGAAGGGTCTTACTAAAAATGAAATTGAGTCACTTGACTGGGGAAAAGTAGTGGATGAAAAATATCGAATTTTAAATGATCTTTTTCAATATGTGTTCGAACGCTGTGAAGGGTTACTTGAGATTGTTAAAAAAAAGGAAAATGCGATTGATACTGGGGATATGATTAGAAAGCTGAAGTTGTTTACACAAGGTGATAAAATGAAACAACTTCAAATGGAAAAATATTTATTTATTGATGAATTCCAAGATAGTGATAATACACAAATTGAATTAGTGGCATGCCTCCGAAATCAATTAAATTATCAGTTATTTGTTGTAGGTGATATTAAGCAATCTATTTACCGTTTCCGTGGAGCGGACTATACATCGTTTGAAAGACTAGAAGAACGGGCAGGGAAATTCGAACCGGTAACTTTAAATCAAAATTATCGAACAACTAGTAGCTTACTATCTAAGCTAGATAAGGTATTTTCAGTTTGGGGACAAAAGCGTTGGGGGCCAAATAGGGAGAAAGAAAATTTGCTTCCGTATTCTAAAGATGATTGCTTAATAGGTATGGAGCTTACTAAACCAACAAAAGAAGAGTTTCTATATCCTAGGACGAAAAAGGAATTTTTAGAGTCTGAAACAGTTGAACAGATTCGTAAATCTTTTGAAGTAGTTAATCAACTACCTGACAATGAAAATAAAAAAATCGCACTTATAGTCCGAACAAATAACCAGGCTCTCGAAGTTCGTAAATGGTGTGAACGTGCCAAAATAGGGACCAGCCAAAATCTAGATGGTACTTTTTATAAATCAGAAGCCGTTTTACACTTTAAAATGCTCTTAGACGCATTATTATACTCAAATGAAGCAAGGTATATTGTGAATCTCTTACATTCACCTTATTTTAATTATAAAATACCAAGTAAGCTATTGGTTTCATTTAAAGGTAATAATGATAAACTTATTGAGTTTTTAATATCACATATAGGAAATGATTTTACTCAATATCTTGAAGATTTAAGAAAGCTACCAGTTCTAGCTGTAATACAAAAGATAATGGCTGAAAAGGGACTTTTAAATAATATTCACTCATATTATGAAGCGAAATTTGATAATGATTTAACGATTGAGACCTCAATTAAACAATATGAGAAAAACTTATACTATCTTATGAATATCATTCAACAACAATTTGATTCGATGAATAGTACACTTTGGAGCATTCATGAATGGATATCACTTCAGATTCGTGTGAATCGAAGTGAAAATGAACCGTTGATTGAAACAAATGCTGGAGTTGAAATAACCACGGTACATCGATCAAAAGGATTAGAATACCACACTGTAATTATGCCAAAACTTTCTCACCCATTTGACCACGATTTAACGAGCTTTTATGTTCAAGATGAAAAAGAAATGAATGGTGAAACAAGAATGGTCGGTTGGAAATTAAGGGACTTTCAAAATAATAATTTTTCTACTCTTCAAAATTATGAAAGTTTCGAAGTACAGAGGGAAGAAACTAGGCTTTTGTATGTAGCCATGACACGAGCAAAAAAACGACTAATCCTTGTGATGCCTAAAAAAGCAAAATCAGATACATGGGGTTGGTTATTAGAATCGGCTTTGGATGAGGTGAATTATGAAGATTGATGTATTTACGTATGACGATCCAAGACTATGGAGAAACCATACTCAATATAACAATATAAAAAACGAGATTCATATTTGTGCTACCAAAAATATGTTAGATGGGATATCTGAAGCTTATCAAGACATTGAAGCAGATGAGTTTGTCTTTATGTTTACGATTCGTGAAATGATTGATGAATTATTAATTAAGTGGAGTTCACCTGAAAATCAGTTAAAGCAATATCTGACTCTATCTCGTGTTATTAGTGAATACAATACAGAGAATTTTGATTTAAAAGAGGCATTTCGAAATAATCGTACTGACATACTAGAAACAATAAGATTCCTTACATTTACAGGTGTAAGTCCAGAAGACTTATCTACAATAGACATTAAAAAGGTTGAGTTGACAGATAAGGAGAAACTATTTCAACAAATTTGGTTCAAAGTAGAAGAAATTGATCCAACATTTAAAGGAATTAGGAATCAATTGCGTAATAGATGGTCTACTACAGAAGTGGAAAATACACTTAATAAGCTTTTGGCTAAGAAAAAAATAACAAAAAATGTAAGAGAAGTAAATAAAATAATATTACACGGCTTCTACTTTATTACCCCAGAGCAGCAGGTATTTTTACAAGCTCTTGGTAAAGCCGGATTTGAAATCGTGTTCTTTAACTTCTATGATCAAAGGTACTCTGAAACTTTTAATTTCACTAGAGCGTTCATTTCAAAACAATTTAACTGGACCGATGATTGGAACATAGAAAGTAACCGTGAGATTAAGAGAGAAACAATTGGATCGAAATTCTTAACTGCATTTGAAGGAGAAGAAACTTCAAGGTACAAAATCAATCAGGAAATTATTAGTTATGACTCCTTCTTTGAATTTTTAAATACTGTAATAGTACCAAATTATCCAATTGGAAAACCACAAGATGAACGAAAAGATGTTCAAATTATTGCAACTAATGCAGATATATTAAATGATATATTAGTTCAATATTATCCAGAAAAATTTGCAGAAAGACGAAATTTCCTCCAATATCCGATTGGGCAATTTATAAGTAAAATTCATCAAATGATTGATGCTTCAAGTATAATCTTAAATGAAGATATATTAATTTCAGCTTTTTCATCTGGATGGTTATATAATCCTTTAACTAAAAAGAATGCAAGAGATTACACCTATTTCTTAAAACAGTTATTACCTTTCTTCGAAAACTGTATAAATGTACATGAAGAATGGATACCTAGGTTTTCAGAGTTATTGGACACCTATGAGAATATATTACCTGCCTTTGAGGAACCCGAGGATAATTCAATTGTTAAAACCGTTAGGAGCCCATTTACAAAAATTGCTCATTTTTCTTTGACAAGAAAGCAAGTTGAAGAAGTGCATTATTTTGTTGAACAACTTATAAATATTGCAAATGAATTGTTCGATGTAAAAAATAAAGAGGCATCTATTAGTGAGCATTTTAAAAAATTACAAATTATATTAGATAAACGTAATCCAAGTAATCACTTTGACTTGTTCCCTGATGAAGTAGATATTATTGGAAAGTTGAATGATAAATTAAAGATTATTCGTGACGATAATTACTTCTTATATGACGACATTGGAGAAGCCATCAATTTTTACCTAAGCGGGAAATTATCACATAAAGATGAATCTTTTATTAAGCCTTTTATAGAGGTAGATGGTGAAGCATTTAAGCAAAATATTAATAAATTTTATTTAACTGGATTAGATGAAAAAGGTTTACCGCTAGACGAATTTAGTACGCCATGGCCATTACAAGAGGTAACTTTTGAAAAATTATCTATTCGTTATGATGTACTTGAACTAAATACATTAAGAAATAAATCAGTTAAACAAATTTCTAGATATTTATTGTTTATTGCTTTTGAATTCTTAATTGAGAAAAATATGGAACTTTCATGGATGAAGAATTTCCTAGATCGTAAAAATCTTCAACCAGCTGTATATATTTACCAGCTTGGAATGAGAATCAAAGATTCTAAGGTTGAAGAGAACTGTGTATTAAATGAAATTAGGCCAAACCCAGTTGACTTTAACAATTTTGAAATAGAATTAAACCATGAGGATCTTTCAGATTTAGAATTTACAGATTTTTTAATTGAATATAAGCAGTGTCCCCGACGATTTTACTATAGTTATATACTCAATAAAATGCCTGTTTTTAAAGATGATTTTATCCATCAATTTTTGTATACTGATCTAATTAGATTAGTAAGAAGGAGTACTTCATTGGATAATCCACAGGTTATAAAAGTTGTGGGAGATTTGTTTCCTCAATGGACTGACTATAAAAAAGAGGTAATTGCAGAAACATATATACGTAGTGCAGGACCAAAAGAAGTATTAGAGGAAATAAGTTCGTCAACTAAAGTAAGTAAAGCGAGGATAAATTTCCAATTTCCTGGACTAATAAATAAAGAAAGAGATAGTTTAGTAGAAGAGACGAAAAAAGATATGTCTTCTTTAATTGAAGATTTAGAGGAAGTAATTAATCAAAATACAACAATATTTACTGCAGTTCCAGGGAAGCATTGTCGTTTTTGCCCTCATTTAGATACATGTAGTGAAGGAGAGTATCCAATTGATTGAGGTGAATAAAAAAAATAACAACATCTGGAAAATAGTAGCTGCAAAATGGAGATTTAAGGAAGAAGAAAATGAATTTCTTGTTTCGATAGAAGAAATTACAGAAGAAATTACAAATGAGATTCTTGATGGTGGACTTTTAAAGAGTACATTTGATTTTTTAGATTCAGACGATGAAGATGATGACGAGGAAGACTGGCCTTAATAAAATCAAGGAGGTGTAGAGAAGGAGAATTTCATCTCCTTAATTTATAATGGAAAATAAAATTGAAAGTGAAGTAAAGTTAACTACCGAACAACAAGAAATTGTTGATTACACTGGAAATGAAATATTAATCAGGGGGATTGCTGGTAGCGGAAAAACCTTGGTCTTATTAAAAAAAGCAAAACAAACTGCATTAAAATATCCTGATGAAAAAATAGCTATTTTTACTTTTGTTGGAGCACTCTCTAATTCAACTAATCTATTAATAGAAAAATATAATCTAAAAAATTTAGAAGTAAAAACTTTTCATTCATGGGCTATGAGTAATTATGCAAAAGTAATGAAAAAGAAATTCTACCTGACTAAAGGTAAGCAACAAGATGATTTTATTAAGAAAGCGATAAAAAATCTATCAAGTCTTAAACATCGTTTTGTAAATAACGAGGATTATTTCGAATTCTTAAAAGATGAGATAAAGTGGATTAAAGGTAAAGGAATATCAACGAAAAATGATTATCTCGAAGTTAATAGAAGAGGAAGAGGAACAAATACACGAGTTACTATTTCTGATCGTGAAATCATTTATCAAGTATTTGACCAATATAATAAAGAAAAAGATTATTTGTTGGATTTTGATGATATAGCCGTTATTCTTATGAAGCATCAAAATCAAATCACAGACTCTATTAAGTATGATCATGTTTTTGTTGATGAGGCACAGGATTTACAACAAGTCCAATTACAAGTATTAAGAAATATCTCAAAAAAATCATTTATAGTTGCTGCGGATAAAGGACAGAAGATTTATAAAACTTCATTTACTTGGAAGGATATTGGATTAAATGTAACGGGTAATCGTACAAAAATATTAAAGGATTCATACAGATCAACTAAACAAATAATCAAATTAGCAGGAAGCCTTCAGCAAAATGACAACATTATTTATGATGAAGAATATGTAGCACCAACTTTGCCCGATAAGGAGGGTCCAATACCTCATTTATTTAAATGTAAAACAGCTGACATACATGATAAAGAAATAATAAAATCAGTAAAAAGTATACTTGGAAAAACCCCTAATTGTACAATTGGAATTTTATATCGTGATGGAAAATCTAGGAATTCAGCAAAATACAGAATTCAAAAAGCATTAAAAGTAGCAGGAATTGAATATGAGGACATAAAGGATAATGGGAATCCACATACCTTTGGAATTAAACTTTGTACTTTCCATTCAGCTAAAGGTCTTGAATTTGACTTTGTATTTATAATCGATTTAATAGACCCTACTCGAATTCCAGATGAAGATAAAGAAGAGAATTATTGGGAAATTGAAAGACGATTACTTTATGTTTCAATTACTCGTGCGCGTGCTCATTTACAATTGTTTACCTATGGGAATCCATTAAGGCTAATTAATGAATTAGATTCTTCTTTATATAAAAGTATTTCACTCTAATAGATAAAATATTAGTAAATGAGAATGTTTTAATAAAAGGCAACTATTTCAGAAAAGTACTTGACCTAATCAATAAAAATGATTAGGTTTTTTAAATTAATAGATGGAAAGTTACATTTTACTTATTTGTTGAATGCAATATTTATTTAGAATACTCATAATAATTTTTCTCGAATTTTAGTTTACTTTTTTCTTCATGTTTTAAACAAAATCATGTATCATAGTGATATAATAAGTGCAGAAAGTATGTTCGTGTTTTTGTTTTAGAAAGGATGTAAATAATATGCTTAAAGTTATAGAATTGTTTGCAGGTGTAGGAGGATTTAGACTTGGTTTAGAAAAAACTGAGTTTTTTAATATAGTGCTGGGAAACCAATGGGAGCCTTCAAAAAAAGCACAAGATGCGTTTAATTGCTATGCATCCAATTTCAATTCTGGAGTACATCTTAATCAAGATATCGCAACTATTGATATTGAAAACATTCCAGAAGCTGAAGTATTAGTTGGTGGATTTCCATGTCAAGATTATTCAGTTGCACGTTCATTAAATGGTGAACAAGGCATTCAGGGGAAAAAGGGTGTTTTATTTTGGGAAATTATGAGATTGGTGAATCAATTAAATAAAAAACCTAAATTTATATTACTTGAAAATGTAGATCGTCTATTAAAGTCTCCGTCGACACAAAGAGGTCGAGATTTTGGGATTATGCTTAGTAGTTTGAGTAATGCGGGTTATGATGTTGAATGGCGAGTAATCAATGCAGCTGAGTACGGTTTGGCACAAAGAAGAAGAAGAGTATTTATATTTGCATATAGAAGTAATAGTGAATATGCAAATTTTCTTAAAGATAAATCAAATGATGAAATCTTATTTAATGAAGGGTTATTTGCGAAAAAGTTTCCAGTTGAGCCTTGGCTTAACAATTTGACCAAAATCACCGAAGAAGAAATCACGTCTGATATTTTATCGACTTCTGATAATTTTAACGCTCAATTTTATAATGGTGGAATTATGCGTAATGGTAAATTTTTAACTCAAGAGTTAACACCAATAATTGAAAACCCAACACCTTTAAAAGAAATATTAGAAAGAAATGTTGATGAAAAATACTATTTAAACGAAGAAGTTGCTAAGAAGTTTGAGTATCTAAAAGGGCCAAAGAGAATTGAGCGCACTTCTGCGACTGGTCATAAATATATTTTTTCAGAGGGTGGAATGTCATTTCCTGAAGACTTAGATAAACCAGGTAGAACTATGTTAACTAGTGAAGGTACTTCAAATCGTAGCTCTCACGTAGTTGCAGATTTGGATACGAATCGATTAAGATTTTTAACACCTGTTGAATGCGAAAGATTAAATGGATTTCCTGATAATTGGACAAACACTGGAATGTCAGAACGTATGAGATATTTCTGTATGGGAAATGCACTTGTTGTAGATCTTGTGGCAAGAATGGGTGAAAGAATTAAAGAGATTGAGTTAGAATTTAATAAAGAATTAGTAGATACAAAAAAAGAAGAAAATGTCTCACTTTGAGACATTTTCTTCTTTTTTTATTTGTTCAAGAATATAGGAATTATTTAACCAAAAACATTTCTTTACTAAATTCTCACCATACGGTGTAGGGTAAGTATCAGAAGCATTTCTAGCGTGTGGTCTTACATGAGCAACAGGATTTTCAGTTTGCTTAGGCAAAACATGCGCAAGTTCATTATTAATCTGACTAACTGTTTTATTCCATACAATCTCAACTTGATCAAGATCTTCTGCAGGAATTGTCCAAAAAAATGCATTTGAAAAAATATAATCGTCTTTATTCTTTTTGAAAATCACAAATAAAAATCGAGTATCAAGGAACATATTTCTTAATTCTGATTCTTCCCAAGTTTCATTTACAATCTCATTATATTTAAAAGTAGGAAAAGACATACTTTCTTTAATTTTACCATTTTCTTCGATACGTATAGCTTTAATTTTGGTATTAGACTTTATAAATTCCTCTGATTTATTTAAATCCTTTATTTCAGAATTTAGCATCTTAGCAGCGATTAAATATGTTTTCCCTTTGCTTGTTTCATTGATATCAAATAAATTACATAGATCGGAAAGGCTTCTTCCAAAATAATTATGATATATTCCAATAATAAATTCATCAATTGTTTTCCCTTGTAAGTCATCGGTGATTGGGGTATATGTTTGTTTACGCTTCAGAATATATTCGTTTAAAACATATGTCATATAGGATGACTTAAGAGAAAATGCACGTTGTTTAGCTAATTCATCTGAAAATGGTTGTTGTCTAAGACTTTCTTTGTTTGCTCCTTTAGTACATGCACTTAAATAAAATGTATCAGATTCAGATAATTCATGTGCTCTACCTTCTTTAATTTTACTTACGATTGTATTCCAATCCGATTTTATTATTTCTAAATCTTTTTCTGGAAATTCGAATAATTGAGCATGCGTAATTTTATAATTTTCTTTTGAAACACCTTGTTGAAACAAATAAAAAATTAATAAAATTAATTTGTTTTTTTTCCAAAAGGAACTGTTTTCAAAATCAAACTTATATTCGTTCATGTAGTTGATAATATTTAAAACTAATCTTTCCTTTGAAGAATATGTTTTGTTCATATTTTGTTTATAAGGTGTAACTTTTAGTTCAACTCCAGCTTCGGCAAAATCAGCTTCACTATTTGAATTTGGTTCGTACCCGAAATGATACTTCTCAACTATGGTACCAAGACCACCTTTATGCGCTTTATTATTAGTAACATCATGAGGTGTAATTTCATAAAACGTTTTATTTTCTAATATTTTGGCGTATCGTTCGATATCTATTGGATCGTAAGTATTATAGTCCATTTTAATAATCTCCTTCTTACCAAGTAATTTAATTATAAGTATTATTTGCTATTCCAACAATATAAAAGAACCTGTTCATTTCTTTGAATATATACTTTGAAATTTAAAAAATTAAAAGGGAACAATTACATATTTTTTTAATATTATTCAATTTTAAATAGTTTCTGTATCGATGAAAATAATCAAAAAGTCCTATAATATTCAAAAAATTGTTAATACCTATTCATAAACTTGAGTGGGTAATTTGTTATAATCAAATTGTAAAGAAATTTAATTTGACTCTTTGAGGATTGTAAATTTTATTGATTAGTTTAAGTTCAATAACAATTGTAATGTTTGATATAAAAGGAGGAACAAAAATGAATTTTTGGAATTTCCCTTCCGCGCTAGGTGGTAATATAAATTCGATTAATGATGCAGGTATTGAAACATTCCGAAATAATGTTGTAGAAGGTAAAGTTCGAGAAGATATTCAAAATTCTTTAGACGCAGTAAAAGATAGAACTAAGCCGGTAATGGTTGAGTTTTCTCATTTTACACTAGATATTACAAATTTCCCTGGTAAGAACGAACTTATTAATGTATTTAAAAACTGTAAAGATACGTGGAAAGGCAAAAATAAAAAAAGTGAGGAGTTTATTGAACAATCATTAAATATACTTCAAAGAAATAAAATAGATTTTTTAAGAATTAGTGACTTTAATACAACTGGTTTAGTGGGTGCTGAGAGCGCAGAAATAGGCTCACCTTGGAGTTCACTTGTAAAGGAATCAGGTTCGTCAAATAAAGGGGACAGTTCTGGTGGTAGTTTTGGAATTGGTAAAGCTGCGTCTTTTTTAGCATCTGATTTACGAACAATCTATTATTCTAGTTTTGCAGATGATGGTTATGAATCTCATATTGGAGTTTCCAACATAATGTCATTTAGAAAGCAAAATAATGAAATAACCCTTGGAAAGGGCTACTATACAAATAAAAATGAATCGACTGCAATAAATGGGTTAATAAATTTAGATCCTAAATTTATTAGAAAAGAGACAGGTACTGATATTTACGTTTCTGCTTTCTATCCTAAATCAGATTGGAAAAAAGAAATGTTGCACTCAGTAGTAAAGAATTTCTTTATCACAATTATTGAGAAAAAATTAGTTGTAAAAATTAACGATATGTTTATAAATCACGAAAATATTGGTGAATTAATTTTACAACTTGAAGATAATGAGGAAAATAGAGTATTAAAAAATTACTACTTATTGTTACATTCTAAAAATGTTAGAAGATTCTCTTATTCTGCTTTTGAATACAAAGGTAATATAACTTTTAAGGAAGGGGAAGCAGAATTATTTTTAATGGATGGTGAAAATCTGAATAGAAGAGTTTTAATGACAAGAGAAACTGGAATGTTTATATATGAGCAAAAAAATCTAAGTGGTAGCATTTCATTCACTGGTTTATTAAGAATTACCGGAAAAAGTATGAATAAAGTTTTTAAAGAAATGGAAAATCCTGCTCATAATGAATGGGTAGCTAATAGATTTCATAATCCAAGTTTAGCAAAGAAGATTTTGCAGGATTTAAGAAAATTTATCAGGGAAACGATTAAAGACACTTATACCCAGTCAAATTCAGAAGTAATGGATGCTGTAGGATTAAGCGACTTTTTACCTAATCAAAGTTTAATTTCTAGTGAAGGTACAATTGATAAAGAGTCCATTACTTCTAGAGTAAAATCAATAAATTCCTCCAAAAAAACTGTTGAAAAGCCTAAAAAGAAGAGCCGTTCGAAAGAGAAGAAAAAGTCTGAGGAAGTTGAGGAACTACTTGGCACAACTGGAATAGAAGCTGGAAATCAAGGCGAAGAAGAAACGGAAACAGAAACAGGTACTGGAAACGAAACAGGTAATACATCTAAAGATAATAATGATCGAGAAAATGATAGAGAAAAAGATGCAGAGAGAAAACAAAATTCTACAAACACCATCTCGATTACATCTAAGCAGAAATATCTTTGTACAGATAAAAAATCTGGTAAATACAAATTTAATATTATTACTGAGAAATCTATTCAAAATGGACGTCTCGAGTTTATTGGAATTGGCGAACAAAGTGATTTTGACTTACCTTTAAAAAATGCAATTTTTAATAATGAAGATATTGAAATTGAAAATATTTCAGCAAACGCAATCAATTTTAAATCTAAAAATAAAAATAAGAATTTAAATTTAACTATTGAAATTGAGTATCCAGAATATTGCACCATGGAGGTTTCTGTTTATGAAGTTAAATAGTTCATACCCTTATCCGGTTTTATTTGAGGGAAATGATGATTATATTAATTCGGAATTTAATGTAGATATTGCTGTTGATGAGTCGTTTGGTGAGTTAAAGATAACAACAAATTTTAAATTGCAGAATGAAGAGTTAGAGCATTTAATTCATAAAGAAATGGCCGTGTATATGATTCATATTGAGTGTCCACAAACTAGTTTTAGAAAAGCATATAAATCAACTGAGGAAATATTAAATATTGCGATTAAATCAAGTGAAATAAGAGGGAAAGTTATTATTCATTCATTTGTAGTCGCTCTAAAAAATATTGAAAATTATACAAACATTTTTTTAAATGAGTGGTATAAAGACTCATTAATAACATTCGAAAAAGGCAACTTTTTAGCAATTGGAGATGCAATCGAAGTAACACTATTGGAAGAAAACATTGAACATATGAACTTACCTTCAATCGTTTCGATTCATAAATCAGATACAAGCGAGTTTATGGAAGTAGATTTATCCTCTTCAAACATAAACATACTCTTACCAAAGTATGAGTATGAACAATATGCTAATGCTTCAAATTCTAATTTGAAAAGTACAATACTTTCAATGGTAATTATGCCATGTCTTACACATACGTTTTCACAAATAGCTGAAAATAGCGAGGATTATGAAGATAATCTATGGTATCAGGTTATGAAAAAATTATTTAAAGACAATGGATATGATATAGCGGATGTAGGGTCAGATACGCTTCCGCCACTTAAAGCTGCACAACTTGTGCTAAGAAAACCAGTCAAAACAAGCTTTGAGGAAATATCTAAGTTTCATAACATGGAGGATTAATCATGAGATTACAATTTATGTCCGAAGTAGGATTACAAGATTTAAGGTTAAATTATGATTTGCATAGGAAAGCATACCATAAAAAAAATTATACCTGGTTTGATGAATTTTTCAATCAAAAGGGTAGACTAATAGAATCTAATATTGAGTTCGAGATGCCCAAATTAAATTTTAGTGAAAACTTTGCAGTAAGTGATAAAGAAAATGTTAAGTTAGTTTATCGAGCCCTAAAAAATTTAACAATTTCTCAGGCTACACAAGAAAAACTATGGGCTGGACTAGTTCATTTACAATTTAGAGAATATGCATTTAATAGACTTAGTAATGAGTTAAGTGAAGAAAATGACAAACGAATAAATACTGCATTATTCTTTAAAAATGGAACAAAAAGATCTCTGTTTGTTCATATTCTAGCCAGATTATGGTGGGTAGGATATATGACCTATGATGAAAATAATAAAGAGAACCCATTTTGGTTAACTGATTTCTTCTGCGAAAAGGATTTCTCTGCCAGGTCTGTTGTATTTTTTTCTAGTAATTTTACTTCTAATCGTAATATTACAATAGGTATATTACGAGCAATTTATAAATTAAATGAGCAAGGCCACAATATTACGAGGGACTTTTTTGTTCAAGCGAATAAATATCTAAATGTTATTGGTGGAGCTATGGTTTTAGATATGTTAAGTACTGAAGAGGTAGAGGAACTAATCATGGCACATTTAATAAAAGTTTTAAAACTTGAAGATAAGCAACTTCAACAAGTTTTTTAAAAGCTTTAACAGATGATAAAAGGTTTTAAGTTTTTTTCATACTTAAAAATTCCAACATTGAAATTAGTATATTAGAATTATCAATTTAAGAATATTTATCATATAAAGTGAGGGGTATCCTTTTGGATATGAGCAATTATAATAAAAGCGTTGCAAAAAGAGAATATGTTAAGGGAAGAAGTAAGGAAACCGAGTTCTATATTCTTACTGCAAAATTCACTGATAAGGATTATAAGCTTACTTTGTTGAGAAATCATTCAAAAGTATATGAAAATCATTTTGAAGGTTTAACAAAATCAAAGTTTGGTGCCTTTGAATGGCTTCTAAACTATGATTCTTCAATATTTGAATTGGATAAAGTAACAATGGTTCATTACAAGGAAGATAGACCAAATACAGATTCTTGGGTTAAGGATACAAAAATTGAAATGCAAAAAAATTTAGATTCTTATTATAAAAATTCAAAGGTTCAGAATGTTGTAAGAGTGCAAGAGGTTAACAAGCAAAAAGATGAAAAACAGTATACCAAAGCCAATCATGATTCAGAATTAATGAATAAGAACACTTGGATTTTTCAAGGTAATCCTAAAACTTTTGATATAGACAATTACGTTTCTGATTATAGATATGTTTGGTGGTCCCTAAGACAAAAGCATTTCTTAGATACAATTTCGATTAACGATGAAGTCTTCTTTTGGAGGTCAGATGGAAAACAGCGTATGTCAGGAGGAGTACTAGCGAAGGGAAGAGTAGTTGGTTTGCCTCAGGAAAGAGCAAATGATGAAAGTGCTAAAGATTACTGGTATACAGATGAATGGAAAAATCCATATCTAGCAGTAAAGCTAGAAGTGCTCGAAGTTAAACTTGAATTAGGTTTTATTAGCAGACAAACACTACTAAATCATTCTATTTTAAAAGATTTACTTATTCATAAGTTAAAGACGCAAACAAACTATAAGTTGTCTCAAGAACACGCAAAAGAATTACAAAAGTTATGGGCATCAAAAGCTAGTGACAAGAATTATCGAATAAGTATAAATGATTTAGAAAGCATAATGGATTCTGAAATAAAGGAGACTGAGAAAGAGCAAGTGATCAAGTCCAGAATTGGTCAATCTACTTTTAAAAAGGCTCTTTTAGCAATTAATACGAAATGCGTATTATGTGGAGTCTCAGATGAGAGATTTTTGGTTGCTAGTCATGTTAAACCATGGAGTCAATCTAATCATCGTGAGCGTCTAGACGTTAATAACGGTTTATTGCTATGTCCAAATCACGATGCTTTATTTGATAAGGGATATATTAGCTTTGATGTTGATGGAAATATTTTGATTTCGGACAATTTAGATGCAATTACAAAAATGTTTCTAAATATTAATGAAAATATAAAAATTAATTTGAATGAAAGTCAAAGGGAATACATGAACTGGCACCATAAAAATATATTTAAGGTTCCGTTAGTAAATAGTGAAATCTAAACCATAATAACAAATTACGCATCTTAGAGAGGTTACATCATGACATTTTCTAAAGTTAGTGTTCCACAATTAGAACCAGTTAAACGAGCAAGAGAATATAACCTTTATGATGATTCTACTAGAGATAGAGCAATTTTTGAATATCTGTTTAATTCTGAGAGTCATCGATGGATTGATGAGCATGTAATTGGATTAAAATCAAATGAAAGTCGTGGATACCAGGCAATGGGAATATTGCATTTTATTGGATTAAAAAATATCCATAAAGGAATATTCAATGGCAAAAGTATTCAAGAAGCTATTTTAATACTTGAAGACCAAAAATATGATTTTAACTTAGTACTCGATTGCCTTTATAGGCTTACTAATCAATCAAAGAAGAGCTGGAATTTAGTAGATATAATATTTGAAGATATAGAATCAGAAAAAGCTGAAGAAGAAAGTTATTACACAGATGGAGCGGTAAAAAAATATTACGGAAAGCGTTTTGAAAGAAATCCTGAGAATAGAAGAAAAGCTATTGAAATACATGGCTTAAATTGCTTTGCTTGTGGGTTTAATTTTGAAAAGGTTTATGGTGAGCGAGGAATGGATTTCATCGAGGTCCATCATCTTAAACCCTTAAGTACTTTAGGCGAAGAGGTTATTATTAATCCAAAGGAAGATCTCGTACCTGTTTGTTCGAATTGTCATAGAATGATTCATAGAAGAAAAGACCATGTATTAAGTATTGAAGAATTAAAGGCAATGATTATAAGGAAAGATTGGTCATTATGAAATATATGTGTGGAATTAAAATGGGATATTAAGTTTTTAATTTAAAATTATATCAATATAAAGATAATAACGTTCTATTATAAGAACGAAATAAAATAATTATTAAGAAATGTGTACATCGGGAATTGTACACATTTTTGTTATGGAAAGGAAGGCATATAGTTAGTCATTTTAAAATAAAATAATTTAGAGTTAATAGATTATAGTAGAATGTGAAAATTAATTTATTGAGTATGAAAAGATGGCAAATGAAACACGTTCATTTTTGCCATTACAAAAGATATATGTACCTGAATAAAAATAAGTTATTATATATTAAAAAGACTCCCTTTTAAGGGAGTTTTGTTATGTTGATTAAGATAGAAGGGACTCAGGGAATTGAACGATGACAAAGATCTTATCCTAATAAAAAACATGGATAAAACGGAAGAAATAGAGTTTTGTGAATTAGTAAAAGACAAATTCGAAGTTAAATATCGAAATAGTAGTAAGTCTTATTGCTATAATTCTTTGAATGTTTGTTGGTATAAGGATCCCAAAGTATATGACCCAAAGAAATGGCTTGTTTATGAAAATAACAGTCCAGTCAACGGTGTATTTAAGATTCTTGATTTTGGTGAATATATAAAACTTAAGTTTCAATCAGGTTATAAAAAGTTATACAAAAAATCAGAGATTTATATCGAAGAAACTAGTTTAAAGAATAGTAGTTCCAAAAACATCTTTGAATACTTAAATAAACTTGCAGGACAAATTAGTGTAAGGGATGAAAGAGAGAAAAGTTTTTTAAGTCAACAATACAGTAAACTTGAAGTAATTAGTCCTCGTAGCGTTCTATCAACATATATAGAAAAAAAGTCTTTTATAAAAAAAGATATTGAAGCAAATGCTATATTCCCTTTTGGGTTTAATCAAAGTCAAAAATATGCAGCTGAGAAAGCATTAAATAATCAAATAAGTGTAATTGAAGGACCACCTGGAACTGGAAAAACACAAACTATCCTAAATATTATAGCAAACGCAATATTGAATGATAAAACTGTCGCAGTGGTATCGAATAATAATTCTGCAACTGCAAATGTGTTAGAAAAGTTACAACGATACGAAATTGATTTCATTGCTGCATATTTAGGAAATAACGAAAATAAAGCGAAATTCTTAGCAGAACAAAACAGTATATTACCGAATATGAACGGCTGGAAAATGCCAATTGAAGAATTTGACTTATTAAAAACAGAATTAATTTCATCTCAGAAAAAATTAAATGAGATGCTAAGTTATCGAAATAAACAGGCACTTTTAAAGCAAGAATTATCAAATATACGAACTGAAAATGAGTATTTTAATCAGTATTATAAAGAAACCGTTTTTGAAAATTATCATTTCAAATCCATATCTAAATTAAATTCAGATAAAATATTAAAATTGTTAATTGAATATAAACAAAAGTCTATCAAAGGAAAAATAACCTTAACAGAAAAGTTATTCAACTTATTAATTTATGGAGTATATGATATTAAAATTTATAGTTATCCACCTGAACAAGCTATCTCATATTTACAAAAGAATTTTTATGAGAAAAAAATCAAAGAGAATAATTTTCAATTAAATGAATTAACTAAAACACTTGAAAACTATAATTTTGAAAATGAAATGAAAGAATATAGTAGACGTTCAATGGACTTATTTAAAGCGAAGTTGGCTATGAAATATAGTGGATGTAATAGAAGTGTTTTTCAAAAAGTGGATCTTTGGAAGAACTTCGATAAATTTGCTAATGAATATCCAGTAACACTTAGTACAACTCAGTCGTTACTTAGTAGTACCGGGAAAAAATATCTCTTTGATTACGTAATTGTAGATGAAGCTTCCCAGGTTGATATAGTTACTGGGGCTCTTGCACTTGCAGCAGCTAAAAATGCAGTAATAGTAGGTGACACGAAACAGCTTCCAAATGTAGTGCCTAAAGAAGTTGCTACGATCACAAACAATATATTTAATTCTTATGGATTAGTGGAAGCTTATAATTATACTACAAATAGCTTATTGTCATCGTTCCTTACATTATTTGAAGATATCCCTAAAACACTATTAAAGGAACACTATCGCTGCCATCCTAAGATTATTGGGTTCTGTAATCAAAAATTTTATAATAATGAATTGATTGTAATGACTGATGAAGAGGATTTAAATAATCCACTGGTATTATACAAAACTTCAAAAGGTAATCATGCTAGAGATAGGATAAATCAAAGACAAATTGAGGTTATCTTTGATGAAATTATACCGGAACAAAAAATTGATGAAGGAAAACAATCGGTAGGTATTATTTCACCATATCGTTTGCAGGCCGAAGAGCTTTCAAAGGTTGCAGGTCGTCGCAATATTCAGGTAGATACGGTTCATAAATTTCAAGGGAGAGAAAAAGATGTAATAATCCTTTCTACAGTAGCTAATACAGTAAAAGTTGAAGACTTTGTGGACGACCCAAATTTAATAAACGTTGCAGTTTCTCGTGCTGTCGAAAAATTAATTGTTGTAGCATCAGATGGTGGAGAAAAATGGAAAGGCACTAATATTGGAGATTTAGTAAGATATATTCAATATAATAATTTTGAAGTTATTGAGAGTAAAATATATTCTGTATTTGATCTTCTATATAGTAGCTATTCGTATAAATTACTAGATACGTTGAAAAAGACTAAGAATGTTTCTGAATATAAATCAGAAAATATAATGAATGTGGTCATAAGTGAAATATTGAATTTGCCTGAATATCAAAACCTTAGTTATGTAATGCATCAGCCTTTAAGGATGCTAATTAGAGATCCATATAAATTGACAGATGAAGAAGCAAAATATGCGATGAATATTTTGACACATACTGATTTCCTAATTTTTAATAAAGTTGATAAGATGCCAATTTTAGTTGTTGAAGTAGATGGTTATGCTTTCCATGCAAATAACCCAACGCAATTAAAACGAGACAAGATGAAAGATGAAATTTTGAATAAATATGATATTCCTATAATTAGATTGAAAACAAATGAGAGTAGAGAGGAAGAAAGATTACGATTAAAATTAAAGGATATCACTAGGTAAAATCCAAACAACTCTTATAATATAAAATGAAAAAATTTAAGATTAAACTAAAACCTGCTCAATTTTTTGAACAGGTTTTTTATGTTTTTTACTAAAAACATCAATCCCCCAAATAGAACCAATACTTTCATTTACCCAATCAATTTTCTGACCATCCCATCAGTTAAGATTAATCCAGATTTAATCAAACCCTAATCTAAAAGAAACTGAAGGAGGATTTCCTATGAAAAAATTCACTTACCTATTATTAGCACTTCTAATTACCCTACAAGCCGGTTGTTCATCAAGCAACCAAGCAAAACAAATAACAAAAAATTCAAATCCAAAAGAAGAATCAGTAGCTGTCGATAAAGGCCTTTTCAACGTGAAAATTACATTACCGGCTACAATGTTCGAGGGAGATGACATTAATAAAGTCATTGCCGATGCAGAAAAAGAAGGAATCAAAGTAACAAAAAATACCGACGGATCTCTAACCTACAAAATGTCTAAATCTCAACACAAGAAAATGATGAAAGGTATAAGAGAGGAAATCATTAAAACTGTCAATGCAACAAAAGAAAGTAAAGATTTTGTTTCACTAAAGGATATTACTTACAATAACGATTTCTCAGAGTTTACCTTGATTGTAGACAAATCAGCCTATGAAAATAGCATGGATGGTCTCGCCGCATTTACATTTGGGATGTCTGGAATGATGTATCAACTTTATAACGGTGTAGAACCAGATGATTATAAAGTTACCATTTTAGTCAAAGATCAAGCCACACAAAAAGAAATCAATAAAATTGTTTACCCAGATTCGCTTAAAGATAAATAACTCGAAAATTTCATTAGACTAACAAAAAAAATTAAAAGTGAGGTTAAAAAAATGAACAGAAAATATTCAAAGGCAGTAAGTATATTAGGAACGACATTATTAACAATTTCGTTATTATCAGCATGTGGGCAAGGTACAAAAGACGTTACCGTTAAAGAAGACACACCCAAAAAAGAAGAAGCAAAAACAACTAAAAAAGAAGTAAAACCAAAACAATCCAAACTTGGTTCAAGAACGAATCCAGTTCCATTTAAGAAAACTGCTACTGTTGATGACGAATTATATAATGACAATGGAGATTCATTTCCAATTAAGTTTGACTTAAGGGTAGAAGAAGTAGTACGTGGAAATGCTGCATACGCTAAATTAAAAAGCATGAACGAATTTAATGAACCTGCCCCAGAAGGATATGAATGGATTTTAACAAAAGTAAAAGTTAAGTTTGTAGAATCAAAGACTGAAGATTTAGCTTTTATGATTGATGGCATTATGAACTTTAATGTCGTTAGTGAAAATGGAGATATTTATAGCGGGGACAATATTGCTACAACAGAACCAGAGTTTAGCTTTGAAATGTACGTAGGCAATGAAAAAGAAGGCTACATTGCAAAACTAGTAAAAAAAGGCGAAAAAGCACAACTAAGATATGAGGAATTAGTCGGACACCAAGTATTCTTTAATCTACAATAATTCCCATATTAAACCAAAAACGTTCTATCATGAGAACGAAATAATATACTAATTAAGAAATGTGTACAGCCAAATCTGTACACATTTTTTTATGTTATCCAATTACCATCAACAACCCAAAAGGAGAAATGCTAATGCCAAACAAACCGATGATCGAGCTAGAACAAACTCCAGATCCTAAAAAAGGAGGAGTCCCAGTTCTAAGCTACAATGTTCCAGAACCGACATCGTACACGGGAAAAAACTTCATCGAATTAGATTTCATTCCAAAAGGAAAAAATCCAACTGATTATTTTAAACCAGACTGCTTTAAGTCAGAAGCAAATTATGAAAACCAGGAATTTAACAAGCTCAAGTCCATGGATCAAACAGCTTTGAAAGACAAAATCGCAACTGAATTCAAATCAGGTATTGGTAACTCGATTTTAACAAATGCCAAGCTCAACACAAGTTTTCTTAAATTAGCTGAAAGTCCTACAAAGGCTTTATCAATAGATAGTAATTTATCATTGTCAAATGGTATTCAGAGTATAAGTCCTGATGAAGTAGCTACTCAAATAAAAAATGGATTGAAATTAAATGTCTATCGAAATATGTTTGGTGATTTAGTCCATAACTATATTCCAGCGAAGCCAAAAGTTATTAGACCAAGAATTGTTTTAGTTGAAACTTATAAATTGTCATCTTTTTTAGGTGCATATGGAGCTGGAAGAACAATTAAGACATTTTCTCTTTTACCTGGTGAGAAAACGAAAATAAGCGTTAAAACATATCACAAAACTGAGACTTCATCAAAACAGGCTTCAAGCATTCTTGACTCGTTTACAAGTGAAAGTTCTTCAGATTTTGAAAATGCTGTTTCAAGTGAAAACTCTACTAAACAGAATGAATCCGAAAGCTTTGAATACCATGCGGAAGCAGAGGCTGAGGCATCTTGGGGATGGGGAAGTGCGAAAGTTAGTGGAGGAGTGAAAGGTGGTTCGAACTCCTCCAGGGAAGAGTTCTCAAAAAATCTTCAAAATGCTACGTCAAAACATGCTGCTAAAGCTTCTTCAAAAAGAGATGTTCAAATTAATACAAGTACTGAAGTTAAGGAATCCACAGGTGAAGAAACTGAGATCGTAAGAGAAATTGAAAATATCAACGTGAGTAGAACATTAAATTTTGTATTTCGTCAAATGAATCAGGAATTTATTACAATCCAGCATTTGGTTGATCTAAGACTTGCATTTTTTAACGGTGAAAGTAAATCCAAAACAGAGTTTACCTTACCTGAACTTGATAATTTGATCGATCAATATATTGTCGATGACGCTACAAAGAGAAAAGAAGTTAAAGATGCGATATTAAACCAGCTTTTATTTATAAAGGATTATCAAGATAACCAACCTACAGGATTGGATGAAGATGGGAATAGCACAGGTAAAGCTTTTATTCAACAAAAGAATTTACTCGACCTCGATAACAAGCCGGTTAATCCTTACTATCAGTTTTCTAAATCCTTATATTCCTTATATAAAGACCAGACGGGACGGGAAATTTTAGTACAAGGTATTATCATTTCAGTTAAGAAACATGTGATGAGAACAGAAGGGGTAATTGTAGATTCAATTTTAGGTCAAGGTGACGCGCTTGATACGTATTCACATGGATTACAAGATGAGGAAATTCGTACGAAAAAGCTTGCAAATGATTTAAAAGAAAAAGAGATTGAGAAATATGAAATTGCAAAATCGATTTTAGAAAAATCGGAAGTTGAAAAAGGTGCTATTTTTAGTCAACTCTATCCAAATCCTAACTGCTGCTGTTGTGATAAAGAGTCAACAGAGAAGTGAGGGACAGGTAGAGCATGGAAAAAAAAGATAAGATTTTAACCAAAAAGGCACTTGGTGACAGCAGTAAGATGCTAGTCTAAAGGCATCTTACGCAGAAGATCCTCAGGAGAAGAAAAAAACATATGATGCAGAAGCTCTATTGATCGTATATCCTGACTATAAAATTGACACTGAAATCGATTATGTTGGTAAAATTGGCGGACTAGGTCATGCAGGAGTACTACTAATATCACAAAGTGGAAACACAAGATATTACGAGTATGGTAGATATCCAACAACAGATGGCACAAAAGGGAAAGTAAGAAATGTTCCCGTTCCAAATGCGTACATCGGCAGTAACGGACTTGCAACAGATGATTCGTTAATCAGAATACTAGCAACCCTTTCATCAAAGTCTGGCCAGAATGGAAAAATTGAAGCCGCATATTTTAAAAACTTAATTTTTGAAGAAATGGACAGCTTTGCGATGACGAAATTGAAAGAATCCAATCCCGAATACACAGAATATAAGAAAGATCGGGAGCCGTACGCTTTAACTTCCAATAACTGTGGTACATTTGCAGAAAGTGTCATTTTAAAAGGTGGTAAAATATCAAAACCTACCATTATTAATCCTTCACCTACTAATATCGTTGATGAATATTGGGAGGAAGGCTATGACAAAGTAACCTATGTACCTAAAGAAAAGATGCTGGTTATAAATAAACAGTAATGATGGCATTTTGGTGAATTAGAAAGATGCAAAAACCTACTCAATTTTTGAGTAGGTTTATTAAAGTGAGTAAATCTTAATCAGTTGACTTAATTTCAACCCAAACTATTTCTTTTGATACAATACTATATACTACTTTGAAGATTATTTTCTGATTTTTATAATAGTAACTATGATACTTATGTTCTTGTCCTCTATCTTCCCAGGCTTCATTGTAATTATTCTTAAGTAATTCAGTTAATATCACTGATATATTTTAAATTAGATTTACCATTTATAATTACCTTGTTTTCACTATAAAAGCCAAATAAATAATTTGCTTGATTTTTTTTATTAATATCGATTACTAAATTTTCAAAGTAATATTTTGCATTCCCTCTTGAAAATCGATTACTTTTAACATATCGACTTAGATCTACATCGTCAATATTATCATATATTTTTATATTATTTATTGTAATCGAATTTAAAGATGTGCTTTTTAGATTTTTTTCACTATTATATCCCTAAAAAAACAAGATACTACTTAGAGAAATAAATATAAATACAAAAAAATTTTCATTTTCCACATCGATAACATACCTTTCACATGAGATAGCTAGGAGAATCCACCGTAACCTTCCCACTGAGATTTTATATAGAGATAATGACCACTTCAGGCTAACTTTCAATAAATCTATAAAAAAATTTTTTCAAATAGTATCCCTATAAAATAATATTAACAGAGTGTAATCTTTACTATTTACTAAAATAATACAAAAATATGTAAGTTTCACTATTTTTATAAAATCCGAATAAGCGAAAGACCTGCTCATTTTTTGATTAGAGTTATTAAAGTTAGTAAATACTTCCTAAATAAAACTGGTGCATTTTAACTAAAATAACATGAGTTTCTATGATAAACTTATTAATAGATTAAGGGATAGATATGAAATCTATTAAACTTACTTATTTTATTACTGAAAAAGTATTAAATTAGGTAGCATTTGTTACAAAAAAAAGATTGGAGTTATTACAGATGAAAAAACTTGTTATTGGTATTCTTACAATTGGACTTATTCAAAGTTATTCAATCATTTCAACTAATGATGCTAGTGCAGCTGTGAAAACATTTAAGAACTGTACTGAATTGAACAAAACATACAAGGGTGGAGTTGCCCGTAGTTCATCCGTTAAAAATAAAGGCGGTAAAACTAAATATAAACCGTATGCATCAAAAGCTTTATATGACGCTAATAAAAAAATGGATCGAGATAAAGATTTAATAGCGTGTGAAAAATAGGTTTAAGAAGTAAAAAATGTTGGTTCTCAACATTGAACTAATTATCTCAGACTGTTGGCAAACATGATTTTCATTGAGTTTGTCTACAGTGATCAATACTATGTTAAAGTAAAAAAGCAGTCTTCAAATTTTTGAAGACTGCTTTTTTTATTTCCAAAATCTTCAATTATTTGTCACATTGATAATGAGTTTAATAGAATCTAATATGTTAATATTTTCACAAGTTAGTAAATTTTACCGAAATTTTTACTTCTATTTACTTATTTAATAATAAGGAGTGATGGTTTTGAAAAATTTGTAGTTATTGGGGTACTAGAAGAAAATATGTATTTTAAATTTTATAATACGGAAGTATTTAGATTCTAAAATTAATGTAATGGAAGGGCTGATGAAAATGTTTAAGAAGTATGTGAAACAGAAAAGTAGTTTAGAAAAATTAAGTTCAAAAAGAAAACTAAAACAATTTTTAATTGGATTCATTGTTGTATTTTTCTTAGGTGCAATGTATCCATCACAAAGTAGAGCAGAAACTTTAATGACAGATGAACAATCAGCGATTATAGATAATATTAAAGATATAGTAAAACAAAAAAAAATATCAGATGAAGAAGTTGCTAAATTAGAATCAGAACTTTCAAAATTAGGAATAGATTCAGCAACATATTTTACTCCAGAAAACCCAAGTGAACTTAAACAAGCTAGAGGTTATAGTCAAACTCATGATTTAGGTCAAGGGTGGAAAGCAAGAGTAGACAAACCGACAGCCGGTGCTAAACAGCAAAAACCGCATGTGCATGTATATAAAGGTAAGGTTGAAGGTATTGAAAACGTAGATGGTACAAAATCACATGGGCAAACATTAAAAGAAGCAGGTGTACCTAAAAGTATTCAAAAAAAGGCTAAAGCCCTAAAAGATTATAAAAAAGCGCAAGAAGATTTAAAAGAAATGGAGAAAGCAAAGGATAAAATTGAAGCTAAAAAGTTAAATCTGAAAAAGACAGCTGATATAATAATTGCTATAGGTATCTTTGTGGCTGTTGTAGGTCTTGTTATATTTGCAACTTCAAGTATTGCTGCATGGGGAGCATTTTTATTGTTAATTTAAAAAGGAGTGTTTTTTTGGTAAATTATCAATTTTTATTACAATTAGATTTAAATTATAAAAACCATATGATTTTTACAATAAAAGAAATAAAAAAGGGATATTATGAAAAAATAGGTTATTTGGTACTGGAAGATGTTCGTAGGGCAGGAACACCTAATGATTTTAAAGATTTACATCCTGTTTTTCTAAAAGACTGGGATGATGATAGAAATTTAATCTTTGTGAGAGTATATACTTTTGATAATTTAACAGAAGAAAAACAAGATGCACTATTAGAACTTGCAGAAGCTTTTATTGAATTTAAACCAAGTGTCAATCATAAGGTGAATTTTTATGTATCAAAAGAAGTTTCTAAGCTATTTGAAAAGTGTTGGGAAAAAGATATGAATATGATTCCTGTCTATCAATGGTTGATCGATGCTGATAGTGAAAATCCAATTAATTTAGAAAAACTAAAAATTGATTCATTAAATCATCTATCACAAGATGAATAAATATGAACTAGATGATGTGGAAGAGACTTTTAAGAAGGACACTAAAAAAGTTCGTGCAAATCAAATAAGCGAAGCCTTCACTGTTAATATAGGAAGCCTTCGCTATTTTTTTGTAGTTAAGGGTCATGGAATACCTACATTTCGTAAAAGTTTGGGGGAATAAAAATGATATTAAAAGTCTTAGTTTTAATTTTATTACTTATTCTAGGGAACATATTTTTTAAAATTCTCCCCTGGAAATATATTATTGCACTATTTGGAATTATTGTATTACTATTAATAGGTTTTTTCCTTGTTGAATGTACTTCTATTTTAGTAAAAAATAGACTACTAGAAAGTACTTCACTAAAAAATGAAGGAATGAATGAAATTATGATTGATAAACAAGTTACACCGGAACTATTGGTAGATCTAAAAAGTAAATATGGTAGTACAGTTAAACACACAGACATTGTAGTAATACTTCCTGTTGAAAATGATAGAAACTATCAATTTAAGAAACTCTATATTGGAATTAAAAACAATAAAATTAATAGTATTGTTTCTGAAGATCCTAAATTACAAACGAATAAAAGTATTGGAATAGGAAGTGATGTATCTACTATTAAAAGTAAATACGGTAATAACTACATTCGCTCGATTGATGAAATAGGAGATATGATAACGTATCTTGATAAAGAGCAAAATATAAAATTGACTTTCATAATATATGAAGAGAAAGTATTTCAAATTATTCTAACTAAGTATTAAGTCAAGGAGAAAAATTATGGGCATTTCCGTTTGTAAAAGTTTATGTTAACTTTTTCACAAGTATTGATGCTCTTTATTATCTAAGTGGATCTAATATTATTTTATTATTTTTACTATCTATATAATAACCATAATATTCATTATCGCCTTTTATTTTCACACGAACTGACCATTTTCGATCACCTGATGATTTAATCCAATCAAACACTGGATGAAGTTCTTCTATCTCCTGTTTTTTTATGCCTTTTTCCTTAATAAGATATTCCTCAACTGCATTTTTTGTTAAATGCAGCTTTATTTTTACATAAGTGTACGAAGTGATTATTAATACAGTAGCTATTAATAAAGGAATCATTATCTTTTTTTTCTTTTTCATAATATATTCTCCTCTATAAAAGATAAGTTAATTTTAACTATAAATTCATTATATAGTTAGCTTATATTGTGAATAAACTATGAAATTTCATTATAGTATTTAGTTACTATGTATTGATATTATTTTAATTGCTATTGGTTTATCGCTTTTATAGGTTACTAGATTAAGTAGGTGTATAGCAAATAACTCAGAAGAGAGCGGTGTAGGGCGTGTAGAGCACCCTAGGAATTTAAATAATCTATCACAAGATGAATAAATAAAATTAAAGTGTGTTTAAATGCGTGGCATGATGTGGAAAATTGCATCAAAAAAATCCGGCCCAATCAAAGAACCGGATTTCTCAAGACTGCTTTATCTCCAATCTACGCGCAACCAACGACAAAACATAATTAACAATAAAATACATCAATGAAACCATCACCATCACAGGAATCACATAAGATTCCTTCTGCGCATAAATAATCTGCCCATTATGCAATAAATCTGGCAACGCGATTACAACAGCTAACGATGTATCTTTCAGTAAAGAAATAAACTGACTAACAATCGGCGGAACCATTCGTCTCAATGCTTGAGGCAGGACAATATAACGTAATGTCTGAGTGTAATTGAGGCCGGACGCACGAGCAGCTTCAATTTGTCCTTTTTCGATTGAGTTTAATCCACTTCGAATAATTTCCGAAATCATAGCTGATTCAAAAACCGTTAATGCTGCGATGGCTGCTGTCGTTATTTTCATTTCAATCCCGATTTCCGGTAGGGCGAAATACGTAAAGAAAATAATCAGTAGTAAAGGCAGGTTTCGAATTATTTCAACAATCGCGGTTAGTAATTGAGTAACAACAGGAATCTTCGTATATCTAAGGGTACCGATAAGTCCGCCAATAATGAAACTTAGTACAATTGAAATGGCAGCGACCTTAAGGGTGACCCAAAATCCTTCTAGTAAAAATTTGATATGATCTAGTGTATACACATCAGTGAACGGTTGCAGAAAATCCATTTATCCACCTCCTTAATTACTTCTAGCCAAGCGTTTTTCTAAATATCCCACTCCAATACTTAAGGGAATCGTTAAGACTAAGTAAAATAAGGCTACGAAAATATAAGTATCAAACGTTACGTAAGTCATTGCAGATATTAGATCGCCTTGATACATTAAATCTCCACCAGCTACGACTGCTAATAATGATGAATTTTTTACTAAATTTAGAAATTGGTTGCCAAGAGGAGGGATGACGATTTTTATCGCCTGGGGAAGAATAATTAATCTCATTGCCTGTCCGTAACTTAAACCTGTCGAGCGAGCGGCTTCCATTTGTCCTTTTGGAACAGAAAGGATACCGGCACGGATTGCTTCGGCAATGAAGGTTGATGTATAGATGGTTAATCCAATTGTCCCTGCAACCATCCCACTAAAGCTTCCAGCTAAGTAAGTGAAAAACACTACAACTAATACAGGGATGTTACGGATAAATTCCACATATACCGAACCTAACCAGTTGAGCGGTTTAATTGGAGCAATTCGCATAACTGCAATAATTGTTCCTAAAATAAAGCTACATAATAAAGCGATTAAACTAGTTAAAACGGTGACTCTTAATCCTTCTAAAAAATACTCCATATGTTCTGTTAGTATCGAGAAATCAATCAAAGGATTTCCTCCTAATTATCAGGAAAAGCAGGTCCGTAAAATTACGGACTCTGCGGATCCCAACGATAATATCAATGATTATTTTTTAATCCATTTATTCTTAATTTCATCGTATTTACCTGAATCTTTCAGGCTTTTTAATGCATTATTTAATGCGTCGACAAGATCTTTATTGCCTTTTTTAACAGCAATTCCATAAGGTTCTTGCGTAAAAGTTCCACCTACTAAATCAAATGAAGGATCTTCTTCTTTCATACCGTAAAGGATTGAATCATCAGTCGTTAGGGCATCACCTTTACCAGCTTTTAAAGCTGTGAAAGCTTCAGCATAGTTTTCGAATTCAAGTACTGTTGTATCAGGAGCTTTCTGGCGAATATTTACTGCAGAAGTGGACCCTTTAACAGCAAGCACTTTTGTACCTTTTTTCAAGTCAGCAAGTCCGTGAACTTTACTGCCTTTTTTTACAAGTAAAGATTGTCCGGCATTAAAGTAAACATCAGTAAAATCTACTTCTTTTTTACGTTCTTCATTAATGGTCATTGTAGCGACTACCGCATCAACTTTCCCATTATTTAAGAGACCAACCCTAGTTTTTGACGTAACCTCTATGTACTCAGGTTTAACATCATTGCCAAAGATTTCTTTTGCCAGTGCTTTAGAAAGGTCAATATCAAATCCTTCTACTTTACCTGTTGAAGGGTTTTTCAATCCAAATAAACGAGTGTCATATTTTACGCCAAATACGATTTTCTTATCATCCTTAATACGTGCAAGAGCATCTTTGCTTTTCGAATCATCCTTACCACCACAACCTGCAAGAACTAAGGCGGCCGTAGTTGAAACCAAAGCCATTTTCATGAATTTTTTTAGAAACATTCCATTACCTCCTATTAATGATTTAATATACGGCTGAGAAATAAGCGAGCCCGTTCTTCACGCGGGTTCTCATAAAACTCAGCCGGAGTTGCTTCTTCTAATATGCGACCCTCGTCCATAAAGACGATTCGGTCGGCAACCTCTCTGGCAAATCCCATTTCATGAGTCACAACAACCATCGTCATGCCTTCCCTAGCAAGGGTCTTCATAACATCGAGCACCTCACCAATCATTTCAGGATCAAGTGCTGAAGTAGGTTCATCAAAAAGCATAATATCCGGTTTCATCGCAAGCCCGCGAGCTATTGCTACACGTTGTTGCTGACCACCAGAAAGCTGGGAAGGATAAGATTTTGCCTTTTCTAAAATACCTACTTTTTCAAGAAAATGTTTGGCTGTTTCATCAGCCTCTTCTCTAGATTGGCCTAGCGCTTTCATAGGAGCTAGAGTGATATTTTCAAGCACAGTTTTGTGCGGATACAAATAAAAATGCTGAAAAACCATTCCAATATTGCGCCTTAACTTATTGAGATCTGTTTTTTTATCCCCAACAGAAATCCCACTAACTGTAAGTGTCCCGTCATTAATTGCTTCCAAATGATTGATACAACGCAACAAAGTACTCTTACCAGAACCAGACGGCCCAATCACAACAACAACCTCACCTTTATTGATTGTGAGATTAATATCTTTCAAGACTTGAAAATCGCCATAAAACTTATTAACATGTTTAAATTCAATCATTCCTGACCTCCTGTACAATTTTCTTAACTATGTAAAATGGGGAATTTTGGGAATCAATATTTTATGTGTATGCTTGTTTACATTTTGATATCACGCTTATTTCGTTTTTAGTCTTTTTGGACGAGGACTTTTGCACTAGATGCATAAAAGAAAAAACGAGAATTGTTGTATGTAGACAATTGGAAGTGCCGATCATCTAACGGCAAAGGAAATCAGTAGAAAAGGTGAGAAAATATAATTTTATAATTAACTTTAAGAGTAAAATTTCACTAAAAAATTCAATGTTTTGTCATCGATACCATAATTTTCAATAAGTTATTGTGTTAAGATTTTCACATAGAGTCACTTACAGATACTGTGGAATCGAAAAGGAGGGCTATTCATGACACAATATCATTATATTTCTTCACCAATGCGACTGAAAGAAGGTACCTTTGGTGACAATCCTATTTCTCCTAATGTTTTTGCAAATGAACTAGATTTTACACATTTATATATGGAAAGGAATTATGATCTAGAGGAAAAAAGGATTTTTAGTTTCTCTAAACACTTCCAATTTAAGCATCAAGTATGTATGATGTCTCAACAAGTTCCAATGAAAGGAGAGAAACGGATTTCTCCAGAAGGTGAAAAATGTTTGCAGATTTTATATGAATATATTAAAGAGGCTGTTAATGAGAGTGGCGTAATAGAATATTTCGCTTCATGGAATTCAGAAGAAGACTTACCAATTAACTATAAACGCGAAATTACACTAATTGATTTAAAAACTCCGAGAGACTTAATAATAGCCCAAAGGGAGTTTGTTACAATTTATAAGGACTACGATGATGGAGTAATATCAAACTAATAAAAGCATCTCCACCTTAAAAAGTACCCTATAGAGTAGACAGCTAATATAAGCTACTCTATAGGGTACTTTTCTAGTAAAAATAGACTAGTAGTTTTTAACCATCATTTTTACCAATTAAATATGTTAAAATTAAAATTAGATTAAGTTACATATAAAATACATCTTATGAATTTTACTAAATAAACGGAGGAATCCATGGAAAACCGTGAACGTTTCTATAAACTAATGAAACTACTAGAAAGTAAAACAGATATTGATCGTGAGTTTACGTTTGATGAAATAAAAAAGAGATTAGCAGTAGGGGAAGAGGACTTTTCGTATAGTAAAAATACATTTTTAAAAGATATCTCAGTATTAGTGGATGTTGGTTTTGATGTAATTGAAAACGCTTCAGATGGTAAAGCAACTACATATAGTCACCAAGAAAGACTGTTTGAATTACATGAACTCCGTTTATTAGTAGATGCTGTTACAGCTTCAAGATTTTTAAACAAACAAGAAACCAAAAAGATTATTGATAAATTAAAAAACCTTACAAGTGAAAACGAAGCAAAAAAACTTCACAATGGTATTATCCCAGACACAGCCATTAAAAGTGAAAGCAATCGAATTCATTTCTCAATCGATCAAATTCATCAAGCCATTGCTGAGAAAAAATTACTGAAATTTCAATATGGCCGATACAATTTTAACAAAAAATTTGAATTAAGCCATGATGGGAAAGAATACGCAGTAAAGCCACTTGCAGTAATTTGGTCGAATGACTACTATTACTTAATTACAAGAAGTTTACCTGATGATCAACTTAGACATTTCCGTGTAGATCGAATGAGAAAAGTTAAGAGAACAGAAGAAAAATTTCAAGATGAACGCTTTAACGTTGATGAATATTTAAGTACAGTTTTTAATATGTTTGCCGGTGAACCTGATTATGTAAAAATCAAGTTTAAAAAAGGATTATTAAATGTCGTACTAGACCGATTTGGATTAAAGGCTGATATTCAGAAAGTGGATGAGGAACATTTCATTTTAACTACAAAAGCTGCGATTAGTGATGGATTAATTACTTGGATTTTAACATGGGGTAAAGATGCTCAAGTTATAAGTCCACAATCAGTGATTGATAAAGTTCAGGAGCAAATTTTTGAGATGAGTAAGTTGTATAGTATGAATTTGCAACAATAATTTTTTTCTAAAAAGAGTATCTTTCGGGGATGCTCTTTTTTCATTAAAAAACCTTCATATTAATTTCAAAATTCCTTTAATTAAAATGTATTTAAATATGTTACCATTTTCACAAGTGAAGCTATTTTAAATATGATGGAGGTTTGAGAATCATGCAAAAGGTAATTTTCTTTTCTTGTATATCAATTGTAGTAATCGGTTTAATAATGTATCTATACATAATGTTTCTGCTACCACCCTCGGATACAATGATTAAAATAGAGAAAAATGAAATAAGTAAAAAATTAAATAGTAACCAAACAATTCTTATTCCTTCCGAATTTGAAGTGAAAAATGTATATGTTATTGATGATGGATTCCTTTCCCCATATATTGATGTGCATCTTTCAAATAAGACAAATATAAGTATTCATTCATCAAATAGCATAGATTACGAAGGCGGGGAAAAGGGTAGAACCAAAATGTTAAACAATATTAAAATTAGAGAATATCAAAAGAAAAATAGAAGAGTAATCTATATTTTTAAAGTCGGCCAACTTAATTATTTTTATGAATTCTACGATACTTATAGGAAAAGTATTGATGAATATTTATCAAAAAATACTTTAAATAATGAGGGAATGTAACCTATACAAGGTTTTAGGATTAGGTTAATAATTTATGAAACTAATATAATATGCGTACAATCGGAGAATCATGTATAGGGTTCTCTTTTTTGATGTTCAATTTTTTGAACACCTCACTTTATATAATAAAATTATCAAATTTAGGAGGTATAAATAAAAGAGCTCGATGTATGAGGTAATTCAATAGAATGAAAGATTTAAGGGGGAAAATCATGAAGAAAAGAAGTTTTATGTACTTATTTTTAACATTTTTAGTTATGTTTTCATTTAATTCAAAACCAGCTTTTGCTGAAATAGGAGATCGTAGCACGCCATATAGTGCATGGTTTAATTATAATTTTTCACTTCAAGAATATGAGTGGGATACACCTAAAGAAGTAGAATTGCAATTATTCGATATGTATACAGGTGAAGAAGCAAATGAAATTGTAGCTAATGAAAATATGTATAATACTAAACCGGCAGATGATGAAGAATGGATTGTGATGGGATTCAATTTAAAATATGTCTCGGGCCCAGAAGAACCTTTATACGCTTATGATGTTGTTGATAGTAACGATAGTTTTTATACGAAGTCTGGTCAGAAAGTTAATCCGATTGATACTGCTTCATTTTCAGGCCAGTTAGAAGGTTTAGATGAATACGATGTAGAGTTATATCCGGGTGCAGAATCTGAAGTTTATTACGGTATTTTAGTGAAAAAAACAGTGGGCTATCCAATTATTCGAATCGGAATGGGGTATGATGCTCGTGCAGATCAAACGATATACGGATGGTTCTCAACAGATCCAAATTATGTAGAGCCTATTCTTTCACCTACTAACGTAAAGGCAGCAGCTAGTTCATATAATAGCGCTAAATTAAGCTGGACTAAAGCGGATGATGTGACAGGTTATGAAATTTATCGTTCTACTTCCAGTACAGGTACATATACGAAAATAGCAACTACTTCAAGTACTTCGTATACTAATACATCTTTAAATACAGGTACAACTTATTATTATAAGATTAAGTCTTATAAAACAGGAACACCTACACAATACAGTGATTATAGTAAGGCAGTATCTGCAAAACCGGTCCTGTCTACACCAACATCCGTAAAGGCAGTTTCATCTTCATACAATAGTGTAAAAACCAGTTGGGCAGCTGTAAGTGGAGCAAGTGGATATGAAGTTTACCGTTCAACGACAAGCACGGGAACATATACACTTGCTGGTACAACTACGTCAACAAGCTTTAATAATACAGGGCTTACCACAAATAAAATTTATTATTACAAGGTAAAATCATACAGATTAGTTGGAAGCAAGAAGGTCTATGGAAATTATTCATCAATAGTAAGTGCAAAACCAATTCCATCAGTTCCAACTAATTTTAATGTTGCTAAAGTAAATTCAACTAGTTCAAAAATATCTTGGAGTTCTGTGAGTGGAGCAAGCGGTTATGAAATTTACAAATCAACCTCAAGTGGTGGATCATATAGTTTAGTAAAAAGTACAACTTCAACTTCTTATACAAATAGTGGTTTAACAAAAGGAAAGACTTACTACTATAAAGTAAGAACGTATCGAACAGTTGGAACTACTAAAGTATATAGTGGTTGGACAACAATCAAGAGCGTTAAGCTTTAAGCAGTAACATTTTTAAAATCTTTTAAGAAGAGAATCATTTATTTACGATTCTCTTTTTTTGTTTTATATACTGGAATTAGTTTGATGAAATGTTAGAATATAACTAAAAATATTTAATAAACGAGGTCCGTGGAAATGTTCATTCAATTAACAAAAAAGCTTTCAGATGAAATGAAAATAAAAGTAGAGAAACCAGATTTATCAAACGAAAATCAACTTTTTTGCTGGCATGCTAATATCTTTAAAATCGGCCGTAAAAAATGTGTATTGGTAATGAATAATGTAACTAGATATTGTTTTGTTATGTATGGCCTATTAAAAAAGGATTTTACAAATTTTGAAGAGTTAATGAAGAGAAGTATTGTGACAAATTTTCTGGCAAATGAATTCGATGTTGAGAAAGTTGATCAATATATGAAACAACTAGGTGAAGTTCAATACACTGCGACAAGCGATCGAAGTATTATTTCGCAAATGAGTGATATGATTTATCTTGCTGAATCTTATGTTTACCACAGGGTAGAGGATAATGAAATAATTAGTTTGCTTCACTTAAATCTTGATCTTAATGACACGCCTTTATACAAGTTACGTTCTTATCCGAACAAATTGATGAGGGAAGCATTGGATGAATTTTTCATCAAATGAAGTGATCTTTGGAAAATTTTAAGTGAACAAAAAAAAATCCTCAATAATTGAGGGGAGCATTAATCATCGTTTTTACGTTTTTCTTTATTTTTCTTTAATGCTTCTTTAAATTCTTTTAGAATTACCTCATTTGGAAGTCTATCTTTTTTACCCTTAATTTTTGTGTTACCTTTTAACGGAACGATAATTCTATATCGTTCTTTATCTTTTATATTACTAGTTGCGAATACATATGAATTTTCAAGAGTTAAAAAATCATCTTCAGCTTCCATCTTTCTTATAGCTTTGTGACTTTTTTCATAACCAATCCGTTGTTCAACAATAACTTCCTGATTTGCTTCCAATTCACCTTTTAAATTATTTTCGACTACAACCTTATATGGTGTATATGGCCCACCATCATCTGATTCAGTATCTAATTGTTCGACTACTCTTCCTACAAACAATTGTTTTGCTACTTCTGTAATATTTTCCTTTTTATTAATATCAAATTCATATTCTGCATTTGAAATAATTACTCTATTTGGGGTATAAGTGTAATATATTACACTTCCAATTACAAATGAAGCGATTGTTGAACTTACGCAAATTTTTGTAATTTTTTTCATAGTAATTCTCCTTTTTTAATTTTTCCAGTTGGCATTATAGTCAGTTTTATCATGTGCTTGTAAGGTAGTGGTAGAAGAAGAGTATCCATACATAATCAGTCCACTATAATTACTTTCATAATGATCCCCAATACCCAATGCATGACCTAATTCATGTGAAGCCGTTTTATTTTTTGCTGCAGTAGTTCTTCCTGAGTTATTAAACTTTGGGGTATTGAATTCAATTCTATCTGCACCAATTCTAGGTACCCACTGAGCTGTAAAAGTTTCATCAGGCAGATTGACATCCTTAAACGTTAAATCCTCAATTGTAGTCGCGGTATCTGGAGCAATTTTAACTTTGCCTAAAGCATTCCAAATTTTAATTGCATAATCCCGATTTGCGGTATATTTTGTACTGCTTCCCCAACGAATTTCTTTTGAATCCACTGAACCACTTCCAATACTATGTTGAGTTTTGTTTGCTGCAACAGCATGTCCTATCCACAAAGAAGAACCTAGACTAACCCCTAAAGCAATAGCCAATGGGATTTTTAATTTTTTAATCAATTTTAACACTCCTTTTTTTATTATATTTAAATAGTAAATCTATTTAAAATAATAACATGGAATATTAAGGTGGATATTGGAAAAATGTTACAAAAAAGATAATTTTGTTTTATAGTCAAGATTCTATAAATTTTGTTAGAAATAGTACCTTTAATTAAACGCAAAAATAAAGACTTCTCACACACAAATTGAAACTAATTAGATGTAGTTTATAAAATTAGAACTAAAAGAAAATGTTCCTATTTTGTAAATAAGACTGAATTAAAATATTCACCTCTACTAGAATAGCTATTCAACAATTTGATCAAGGATACTTAACTTGGGGATAAGGTGTACTTTCGAGATTATAAGTAATTGTTACAATTTAAGGAACAAACGTTAATAATTAGTTCAACTTCATACATTTTTCAAATTTAGAACATTTTACCAGAAATTAATATGTTAATATAATCAAAAAACAGAACGTTTTCTCGGGGGTGGGTTAATTTGAAAAGTTTCTACTATCTTATCTTTAGTTACTCAATTTTCATTTTAAATGTCACCTTCAACGGATTTAACAACTTCAATCTATTTTTAATTTTAAATTGCATTAGTATTATATTAAGCTTGCTGAGTTTTCTGATTTCAATCATTTCATCAGATAGGAGATGGAAAGAAAAGGTCAACATTGGTCTTAGTTTGAGTTTAATTCTAGTTTCATCACTCTGGATTAACTTAGTATATGTTGGGGTTTAAATGGTTTTAAATAGTAATTTCAAGAAAGGTGAGAATTATGGAGAAGTTTTTTAGAGTAATATTATTTCTTATTTTAACTTTTATTGTGATCGTTTTTTTGTTGATTTTCTTTTTAAAACCGGGATCCAAAAGTGAAATTAGCGGATCTTCAAAAAGTGTTCATATTGTAGAAAAATAAAATTATTCTGAAGGATTTGGTGGTGGAGATAGCATTACAACTGTTTCTGTGAACGAGCAAAAGATGGTTGAAAATAGTCCAGCACAGCAAGGTTTTGTTCCACAGGAAAATGGGACAGGATTCTATTTTGTAAAAGAAAAAAATAACTTCAATTACCAAAATAAAACGACTGACTAAAATAGCAGTCGTTTTACCTTATTATCTAAAACTCACTTCTTACAATCATAAGCAACCAAAGTAATATCCAATTCCTCTTCCAAAGTCTCAATCTTACTCTTCGCATCACTAGTTAAATCTGCAATAAAAAAGTCACTGTTATTTAAATCTTTATTCTCATTACTCATTTCAAAAATCCCCTTTACCAAAATTTTACCTTTTCATTATTCCCTGTGATAAAAAAAACTATCCTAGCTATAATTGGTCATTTAAATAAAATTTTATTAGGTAAAAAAGCAATAAAACGGGATAACTTACTTTAGTAATTTATATTTGTTAAACTATTTATATTATTTAAATAATTTAGTGGGAATAATAGGTTTACAGAAGGGGTTGGATGTATGGATAAGGATACGGTTTTTGCAATTGGAGATATACACGGAAGCATAAATGAATTAGAAAAATTACTTAAACAATGGAATCCAGATAATGAAAGGCTAGTACTACTAGGAGATTTAGTCGATCGTGGTGAGAATCCATACGAGGTTTTGATAAGAGCGCAGGAATTAGATAATGAATACGGATCAGTTGTTATACTGGGAAATCATGAGCAAATGTTATTGGACTGGCTTGAGCAACCTGAGTTTAAACAAACGTATTATTACGGACAAGGTGGCTTAGAAACAATTAATTCATTTTTTAAATTTGAAATTACAAATAAAAGAGGTCCGAATGAAGTAGCGCAATTGATGAAAGAGCAATTTGAATCTGAACTACAATTTATTAAATCTAGACCATTGTATTTTGAATGGGAAAATTATGTATTCGTTCATGCCGGAGTTGATCTGAATTTAGAAGATTGGAAAGAAACGACAGACAAGGAGTTTTACTGGATCCGCGATGACTTTCATTATGGGAAAAATGAAACAAATAAAACATTTATCTTCGGCCATACTCCAACATCAATTCTTCACAAGACGGAGGGGAAATTTGATATTTGGTATTCACCTTGTAAAACGAAAATCTGTATTGATGGGGCAGCTGCCTATGGTGGGATTTTACATGGAATTAAGGTAAATAAAGATGGAATAATCTCAACTCATTCGATTTCTTCTAATACAAAGTCTACAAAGTATGAAATATAATTTTATAAAAACTTAAGAACTTCAGTAATTATGTTTAGTAGAAAAGGAACATAAAATAATCATCTGGTTGATGCAATCGATTGAATTGAATATTTCTTTCTGATTTTTGATTATCAATGTAATAGCCTGGTCAAATTAGTTGAAAGTAAATGGAGCTGCGAAATTAACAAAATAGCTACTATTATATATTTTTGGACTATTATGATAAAATTAATCATATTCAAGTTCATTTTGAGGTAAATGATCATTTGAATAGGAAGAAGAGCTATCTATATGAGCTCTGACCTTTAATATTTCAGAGGTTGACTTTCCGACTACAAGAGAAGCCACTAGTGGCTAAGGAGGAATTGATATTGACTAAACTAGACCTACTGAAAGATTTTATTCTTAACAAAGAATTAGACATCAATGTATCTAAACCTACAGAGAATTATACAAATTTTTCATATAATGGATTTGATGCAGGTACAGTCTATAATAATGGCACCTACAGAATTCCTGTAGCTCGTGGAACAAGGGTAGAACGTCTATTCCGTAAACGTAAATACAAAATGAAGGTTTCTAAAGAAAATAATAACAATCTATTCGCAATCTTTGAACTGGATCGTACTGAAGATTTTGTACAAGTTAAAACGCTGCTTCAAAATATGGATAAATTAGCTAGCAACGGACTTCATGAAGAATTGAGCCGTACAGTAAATTAATATCATTTTATTATTTAATTTTGAATGCCTACAAAAAAGATAAAGCTAACTGAGAACGTTGGTTAAATAATATAATCGAGCCCACCAATAGATGGTGGGTTTTGTTTCATCTGATGTGCACATTTATTGCAGTGTTAAAGACGATTATTATGGGATGTCGATCGTCTCAAACGAGCTTTTATTATTATTTCCATCAGTTGTATAAATCCGAATTGTTTTCCCCTTGATTTCAGAATAATCAAACGGCATTTCTTCTAATTGATCCTCTGATACAACTCCATCCTGATTTGATTTTGTTATAGCTTTGTATGACCCATCAATTGCTTCGAAATGAATTTGTTTAACGTTCGGATCGCCTAATCGAGTGTACTGAATGCTAGCCGTTTCATTATTTTTTGAATATGATACATCCTTGACTCCTTTTGGTTTGCTTGAAATGTTTGTCGTCCGGAAAGCAATCGTTTCTGAATCTATGGTTTCATTAAGACTTGATGTAATCCGAATCTCTGCGACATACGCTTTATTTGGTGCTAATCCTTCGTATGTAGAAAGAAAGAAGGAATCATCTTTACCATCATCAAAGTATACAGCATAATCGCCCAATTCTACCTCAGTTGCTCCATCTTCCACGACCGCTGTAATGTGCTCACCTTTTCGTAAGGTTGCTTTACCAGTTAACTCAAACCCATGATTATATGGCTTGATGTCGATTATTCCAAGGCGATCGTTCGTCATCACTTCTGGTTCTTGTGTATGCTTCAAACCTGAAATTGGCTGTTCCACCGAAATGGGTTGTTTAGTTACTTTTTCTATTGATTTCTCATTACTTGCTGCGCATCCCGATAAACAAAAAACAACGAGTAAACTATTATTAATTACTTTTTTCATCTAATCACCTCGAGCAAAAATATAGAGTTCTTATTCTTATTCAAATGAACGGCCTATATAGTTCCTCAAAAATTATCTCATAAATATGTAGGGGACGGTATTGGGAAAATTCCTGGTATGTATAAAAATATGTATATTTATATCTTGTACTTCACATTTTTTCATATAAAACCAAAAAATCCACAATCACTAATTTTATTCCTATTATCCTAGGATTATATTTTTTTAGTTTTTAATTCCTGTTAATTGTCCCTAAACTTTCGCGTAAAATATTCCCAATAAAATAAAAAAAACATTAGTTATCAAGCACTGTTTATACAATGATTTTTAGGTACACCGTCACGATGAAATCTAGTATCCAGTTCACTTTTGAATATTCAGATATTTTTGTAATATTAAATAAAAGTAAAAAGGTGATAAACATATGTGCAAAAATAATAAAACAATCATAACAATGAATAAATATTATGTAAGACCAGGTGACGAAATCGAATTTATGCCTAAAGAGGATAAAGTAAAAGAGATTAAACCGAATTCTGTAAAAGGAATTGTCACAAAGGTCCTTTCAAACTCTGTAATTGTAGATATGAGAAATGATTGTAACCATCGAAATTATTACGACCATGATCACACTGTAATCAACCACAGAAAGTATAAAATTTTGGATCCAATTTCAAAAAGTTAAACAATCTTAATTTCCTAGAAAATAGCCTTAGCCCATATTAAAGGGTTAAGGCTATTTTTATTTTTAGATCAAATGTATTCCTAATATAGTAAGAATAAAATATGAAAAACTACCGAAATAACCAAATATATATTCTTTATTTCCTTTATCATATTTTTGTTCAAAAAAACCTACAAACACACATCTAATCATCCCATGAATGAAAACCAAAATAATTGGATTTAAAGATGGGTAATTAAAGAAAGTATTAAAAAAGATGAGCGTACCAAATAGTAATGTAATGGTATGTAGTATGATCTTTTGCGATTTATTATGGAAATTGAAATTATAGTACATTTCTCTATTGTATTTTTGCTTCAAAACCAATCTTATAATGAAATCTAAAATTAAATACCCAATGATTACTTTGAATAGAATTCTCATTTTTCCTCACTTTTCTATTTGAAAATCTACAAAAATGTTTATTAGATAACAAAGCCGATTCCTCTTATATTTCATCTTTCTACATTAACAAACTTAAAATAAAATAATTCTGAAAACAGTTACAAAACAGTGAAATATGTAATATTTTTCATATTCTTGTAACAATATCTTCCAATTTTTAACAAACTCAGACTTTAGACCGTTTTGCTCTTAAATTAGTTTTGTTAAAATAGAATTAGAAATATAGAAAATATTGGAAATAAGGAGGACGAAATGAAAAAGGCAATTGTACAAATTAAGAACTTATCAAAGGAAATAAAAGGGAAGAAGATTGTTTCTGATTTAAGCTTTGATATTTTTGAAGGCGAAGTTTTTGGATTTTTAGGTCCAAATGGAGCTGGTAAGACGACGACAATCAGGATGATGGTTGGTTTGATGAATATTTCTGAAGGTGACGTTGTTATTAATGGTCATAGTATTAAGTCCAACTTTGAAGAAGCAATTAAGAATGTAGGGGCAATTGTAGAGAATCCAGAATTGTATAAATTTCTAAGTGGTTATGATAATTTACTGCAATATGCTCGTATGGATAAGAATGTAACTAAAGAGAAAATTGATGAAGTTGTTGATCTTGTTGGTTTATCTGGGGCTATTCGTCAAAAGGTTAAAACGTATTCTCTTGGAATGAGACAGCGTCTTGGTTTAGCTCAATGCTTATTGCATGATCCGAAGGTTTTAATTCTTGATGAACCTACGAATGGACTTGATCCAGCGGGTATCCGTGAGATGAGAGATCACCTGCAGCTGCTTACAAAGAAAAAAGGGATGGCCATTATTGTATCGAGTCACTTATTAGCAGAAATGGAAATGATGTGTGATCGAATTGGTATTATTCAACAAGGTAAGCTTGTAGATGTACAAACAGTTACAGAGCTTACAACTGAAGATGTCCAAACGTATTCAATTGAAGTGAATAATAATGAAACTGCGCTTAAAGTATTATCTAAACATAATGCTCAGTTAGTTGATGGCGAAATACATATAGAATTAACGAGAGAAGATGTACCGAATGTAATTGAGTTATTAGTCGAAAATCGCATTCGTGTATACGGATTTAAGGCAAATGCAAAAACATTGGAAGATCGTTTCTTAGAAATTACGAATGTTTAACAACTCTTTAGTTTGTTGGTGCTTTAGAATTTCAAAAAGAAAGGAACTTAGAACATGTTAAAATTGATTCAAAATGAATGGATAAAGATTATTAAAAGACCAGGTACAATCGTGATGGTTGCTCTTATTATTTTACTTGTAGGAGCTATGGGTTCATTTGTAAAATATAATGAACATCAAAAAGAGCAAAATGCAGATCAGAATTGGAAGCAAACATTACAAGTACAAACAGCAGAAGATAAAAAACAATTAAAAAGTATAAGTGATAAAAATGACCCAGAAAGACAATTTTTAGAACGATCAATTGCAATTAATGAGTACAGAATCGATCATAATATATCACCAAATGAAAAGACGAATGTTTGGACTTTTATGGATGTTTCATCAAGTTTAATTATATTAGTAGGACTATTTACGATTATCGTTTCTGCTAATATAGTGGCAAGTGAATTTAATTGGGGTACGATCAAGCTATTACTAATCCGTCCGTTTTCTAGAAAAAAAATCATTATGTCAAAGTATTTAACTAGTATTCTATTTGGCTTTGCGATGTTATTTATTTTATTTATAGTTTCGAATCTATTAGGTTTAGCACTTTTTGGTACAGGAAGTGGGAATACTTCATATTTAGCATATGTTGATGGCCATGTTGAAGAGCAAAGTAGACTTGTTTATTCTGCAAAGCTTTATGTAATGAGCTTCATCGAAACATTTATGCTTGCTACGATGGCGTTTATGGTTTCAACAGTATTTAGGAACAATACAATTGCGATCGGTATTTCAATTTTACTATTAACAGTCGGAAATACGGTAACTGTTATTTTGGCTGGATTCTTTGACTGGACAAAGTTTATCCTATTTGCCAATACAAATTTAATGCAGTACGTAAATGGTACTCCACCAGTTGAAGGGATGACAATGACATTCTCAGTTTTTATGCTATTAGTCTATTTTGTTATTTTCCTAGGATTATCATTAGTTGTATTTTCAAAACGAGATGTAACAGCTTAAGTTGTTAGGGTGTTCTACTTAATTACTAGTTTCATTGAAAAAGCCTTATTCTAAGTGAAGAATAAGGCTTTTTCATATTTTTAAAATAATGATTGTATTTTTTCTTTCATCATTTCATTATACTGTTTCAATGCTTGGTCATAATCTTTTTCTTCAAAAAATTTAGTTAATTCTTCGTACTGCTTAATATGAATTTCAACTGAACTTCTTCTATAGGAATAATATTTACTTGCAATAATCTCAAATTTATTTTGTAAAGCCCCAATCGTTTCCATCATTAAATCGTTTTGGCTCGTTTGTAAAATAAGATTATGATAGCGATTTGCTTCTTCAAAATATACATCATGCTCTTCATTAGCTACCGCATTTTTCAATAACTGAATGCATTCATTCAGTTCATTTATTGGGAAATCAAGCATTTTCCTTTTAGCTTTTTCAATGCTTCCAATGCCTAAAAATAAACGATATTCTAAAAAATTAACGATATCGATCATTGTGATTTGAATATCTTGCACCATTGATCCTTGGTTTTTAAAATGTTTAACCAAACCAGTTGATTCCAGTTTGACAAGAGCCCTTCGGATCGGGGTTCTACTCATGTTCAAATCATTTACTAATGATGCTTCAGTTATATATGTTCCAGGAGAATATTTACCTTGGATTATAAATTTTTTGATTTCTTCATATGCTTTTTGTTCTAGGGTTATATTATTTGGCAAGTAATTCACCGTCCTACTTTCTAGTATTATTTTAATGTGCAGCTAAACAAGAGTAGGGATTTTTTATTAATCCACTCACTATACGAACAAATCTAATGTATTGTCCCACAGCTTTTACTAATCTTCTTTTAGCTCTAAGAAAGAACTAATATTATACACAAAGTATACAATAAAACTGATTAAATAGTATAGAAAAATAATTGTTTCAATTATATGGAAATAAAGGGAAATATCTAATCAGATTAATCAAAGTGATAAAAGAAATATGCGGATGTTTAAAGAATTATGAAGTAAATAAGTTAAAGGTATATTAATTTAAGTATAAAAATTGTATACAAAAATATTTTTATTAGTTAATTCTCGATAATCAATAAAAAAACATCTAAAGCCTTAAAAGGTTTAGATGTTTTTTATTGAATTTACATTAAAACATTAAATCCATAAATGCTTCTTCTTTCAGTTGAGTTAAAATTTCAGTCGCTTTATCAAATTCAGATTTTTCCACACAATCAACAAGAGAAGTATATAATTCTATTGTCTTTGGAATTCTATTTTTTCTTACATTAAATACATTAGATGATGTTGCTTCTTCAGTAAACCTCTTCCATAGTTGATCAAGCATTTCGATGATTAAATTGTTTTGAGAATTTAGTAAGAATGTTTTATAAAACTCTGTTAACCCTCGGTGATAATGATGGGCATCATCTTGATTGTATGCTTTTTCCATAGAGGCAGTAATTTCTCTAAGTAGTTTGACATTAAATGGAGTATGCTTCCTTTGGGATTTTTCTACACAAAATACAGCAAAGCACCATTGAATTTCAATCATATTAATAATTTCATTTAATGTGAAATGAGTATATGTAACAGTCGTTCCATGAAAGTTGTTGTGTGATAACAACCCTTCGGATACAAGTCTTCCAAGTGCTCTTCTAATCGGTGTTCTACTCATTTGTAATTCAGATACAAGTGCAGTTTCCTTCAAATGCATACCAGTTTGATACTCACCTGAATGAATCAAACTTTTTAATTTTTCATATGCAATTTGTTCTAACGTTTTCTCTTTTGCCATTTTATTCTCCTACTATAAATGTATTAACTGTTTCATAAAAGATCTTCTTATTTAATCCTTAATAGTATACATTAAAAATCCAATTGATAAGCTTTATAAAAAAATATTTCTATTTTTTAAAGGAACTTAAGTGGATTTTATTATTTATATAGGTTGATTCTTACCTAAATTTACATACCAACTTTTTAATGTTTAATTAATTAACCGATGTATTTTTCTTCCATTTATTAGAATAATTTCCAACCCCAATTCAAATGATAAAATAAAATCAAAATAGGGGAATGGTATGAGAACTTATAAAGATGGTATGAAAAAAGATTCCTCAAAAGAAAATTGGATTGATGAATTATCGAAATCAAATGATTTTATTAAATTTAAAACTTCAAGTGATCTTCAGAATGATAGTTACTATAGTGTTTATTTTTACCGAACATTAATTAGGTCTCAGATCATGCATGATCAAATACTTCCATATTTGACAAAGAATTATACTCTTGAAGATTTGATGTCTCAAGTTCCAGTTCAACAACTTACGATTACTTCAGATAGTTCTAAAATCAAAAGCAAATTGCTAAAAGGTTATATGGCAATTCAGTATGGTGAGAATATAACTGATTGTTTACTTGTTAATATATCGAATAATGTTTCCAGAACGATTGGTCCTCCTATAATGGAAGCTACTACTTTAGGTCCGCAAGTTGGATTTGTAGAAGATATGGATGTAAACATCAATTTAATTCGAAATAAATTACCAATTTCTGATCTTCATATCGAGGAATTGGTAGTTGGGAAGCTATCAAAAACGAGTGTTGCTGTTATCTATATAAGTGGAATTGCTGATGATGAAAATGTTAATACAGTTACTCAGAGGATAAAAGATATCCAATATGATCATATTCCGGATAGTTCATTTATTTCGTCTATGATTGGTGATAACACGCATTCTATTTTTCCACAATCGATTCCAACTGAAAGACTTGATCGGACAGTCGGAGGTTTAACTGAAGGGAAAATCGCCATTGTTGTGGACGGTTCTCCAAATGTTCTTCTGACTCCTGCTTTAATAGATGAGACTTTTATCGCGATGGAAGACTATTATGTCAATTGGGAACTTGCTACATTTTTCCGTTTGCTAAGAATATTCGGTTTTGCACTTTCGATATTTATAACGCCTTTTTATGTTGCAGTTCTGACCTATCATTATGAGCTAATTCCACCTCGCTTACTTGAATCATTAGTCATATCTAGAGCATCTGTACCATTTCCTCCAATTTTTGAGGTGTTATTTTTAGAACTTACGATCGAGTTAGTAAAGGAAGCTGGACTTCGATTACCATCAAAAATTGGACAAACTCTTGGTATTGTTGGTGGTATTGTAATTGGGCAAGCTGTTGTAGAAGCTAAGCTTACGAGTAATATTCTCTTAATCTTAGTAGGACTTGGTACACTTGCATCCTACACATCTGCAATCTATAAATTTAACAATACGATTCGATTTATAAAGTTTCCAGTCATCATAATGGCTCAGCTAATTGGGCTTTTAGGGATTTTTATGGGCTTTATCTATTTAATGACGCACTTGCTCCGATTAACCTCTTTAGGAAGACCCTATATTGGAACGTATCCGTTTAGGAAAACGTCATTTAATGATTTGTGGATCAGATTACCATTTGCAAAGCAGAAAAAAAGACCTACGAATTTAAGACCAGCTACACGTTTTCGTGCAACAAATGATATAAAACGTCCAGGTCCACCGAGTGATTTTGATGAATAAAAAGGGGGAGATTTATTAATGGCATCGTATAGAAGACAACAAGTTTCACCGTATCTCCTATTTTTTATTATTACAAGCTCTCAAATAGGCGTAGGTGTTTTAGGGTTTCAACGACTCATCGCACAAGATGCTGGTTATGATGCATGGATTAGTGTAATTATTGCTGGGTTTATTGTTAATGCAGTTGTATGGTTTATGTATAAAATGTTAACAAAGGCACAAGGAGATATTATTGATGCGCATAAGCAATTTTTTGGTAATATTATCGGATCAATCTTAAGTTTAGTTATTCTAATCTATTATCTAATTTTAGCAATATCTGTTTTAAGATTATATATTGAAATCGTTCAAGTTTGGATGTTTCCGTCTATATCAACGTGGCTATTATCGAGTATTATTTTATTATTATGCTACTATATTGTATCAGGTGGGTTTCGTGTAGTAGTTGGGATTGCATTTCTTTCTGGAATTTTTACGGCAATACTTTATGCTTTACTATTTCATTTGCCACATAAATATGTTCATATGGATAATATTTTACCTATTCTTGATCATTCGTTTAAAGATTTGTTATTGTCTGCAAAAAATACAATCTATACAATGGCAGGGTTTGAAATATTACTAATGGTGTTTCCGTTTATTCGGAATGGAAATTCTTCTCAAAAGTATGCTCATTGGGGAATCGCTTTTTCAACTTTAGTCTTCACTTTATCAGCTTTTACAACATTTTTACTTTTAAGTGAAAAACAAATTGAACATGTAATCTGGGCGAGAATCTATATAGCTAAATTAATTCATTTTCCATTTTTAGAAAGATTTGAATATATACTAATTTCTAGTTTTTTAATTAAGGTTATTTCAATTTTAGCTCTATTATTATGGAGCTCAAGTAGAGGCTTAAAATTAATTTTTAAATGGAAGCAAAAGTATACATTAATATTGGTTAGCATAATTAGTTTTATCGTTTGTCAAGTACTTGAAACTCGATATCAAATTAATGCATTTACAGATTATACTAGTAGAATTTCTCTATACATTTTTTATGTTTATATACCACTTTTTTCAATCATTTTTATGATATCGAAGTCTGGGAAAGCAAAATGAAAAAATACCTTCTATTTTTTATTATTTGTATTGCATTATTTTTAAATGGCTGTGCACTTGTACCGTCTGCGAATGTGAATGAACTTAATATTATTGAAGTAGCTGGGTTCGACCTTCCAAAACCAAATCAACTGAAAGGGACTGTTGTTTTTCCTGTGTTTCGACCATCTGGACAGATCGAATATAAAGTGTCTTCTGCAAATGGAGAATCAATAAAAAAAATACGGGAAAGATTAGATAGTCAAATGAGGTATCGGTTAATGTCAGGTCAGATGCGGGTTGTTACATACAGTCTGGCTTTAGCCAAAAAAGGTTTTTTTCCAATTGTTGATACATTTAATCGAGATCCGGCCGTGGGGAATATCGTACAATTTGCTATAGTTGATGGTGAAACAAGTGATTTACTTTCATTAAAACAGTATAAAGATGAAAACATAGCTTTATATCTTTACGATCTCCTTGTACACAATTCAGAGTCTGGACCATTTCCCTATACCGATTTCTCAACGTTTGTCTATCAATATTTTGAAGTAGGGCAGGATCCGTATTTACCAGTGTTAAAAATAGTAAATGACAAGATTAAAATAAATGGCATTGCAACTTTCAAAAGAGATAAACTCAAAACAATTATTCCATGGAAATATGCTTTCGTTTTTAAAGGGTTGAAAGAAAATTATAAACAAGGATTACATCAGTTCAAAATTGATGGGGATTATGTAGCAATCGATAATATAAAATCTAAAAGTAAATTTGATATCAAAATCAAAAAAGGAAAACCAGAGTTTACTATTCATTTGAAAATGAATGCCAGAATTCAAGAATATACTGGAGATAAACCAATCGTACTTCCAAAACATATTAAACAAATTAGTAAAGCAATTGAAATGGATACTGAAAAAAATGCACAGGATCTTATATCACTACTTCAAAAAAATAATGTAGATCCAATTGGTTTCGGCTCAAAGTTAGAAGCGCATCAAAGGGACTTTGATGAGAAAAAATGGAGTAAACAGTATTCTAGTGCAAAAATTAAGGTAAAGGTTAATTTAGATATACTTCATACAGGAATTGTTGAATAGATCATGTTTCGCTAGAAGAACTATTAAAACGTGAATGGAACTAAAAAAGGACGTCTTAAGGTCATTGTTAGACAGATAGACGTCTTTTTTAATTAAGAACATTGTATAAAAATTGTATACAAACGATTGAATAAGTATGTTAAAATAATATTACGGAAAAGTTAAGTATAAGATAATTTAATCCATAGATCAGTTTCTTTAATAATTTAAAAACAATTGTATTTATTTTAAGGTAATTCCTGGAGGGATTATGCTTTTTAAAAATATTTTCATAACCCATACAATCATCATTAGTTTTTTTTATCTAACTTCTTCCATCTTATGGGGAGAAGCAAGACAAAGGTTTGCAGGGAAATCGAAATTTCAAGAATTTTTTATCGGGATTCTATTGAGTGTATTAACGATTGTATTAATAAATTTCCCGATTTTCACAGATCATGGAACAAATATTCAAATTAGAGCTCTTGGAATGGAAATTGCAGCGATCTTTTTTGGGAATATTACCTTAGTGACTATGTTTTTCTTCGATATTATTGCTTTTTATTTTATTAAAGGATTTAACTATGTTTACCTAATTGATTCACTTTTGTTATTAATTGTTTTATTTATTGGTTTTTATATGAATTATCAAAAATGGGATGAAAAGAAAAGAATTCTTGTACTGACTACTATTATCATTTTGTTTAGATGTATTAGTTTCTATTTAATAGAAAAATGGATGTTAAAACCGATTGGTGAGATTGTATTTGGAAGGTTATTTCAAACGATTGGGTATTGGATTTTAATGTTTGTTCCAGCATTATTATTAAGTTACTTTATAGCCTATCAAACACGTAATACAGTAATAAAATTAAAGATAATGGAAAATATCGCAAATGTTGACAGTCTAACTGGACTATATAACCGTAGATACTTTGAAAAACAACTTTTAAATGGATGTTCCAAATCCTATGATACATCCATACCAATGACATTATTAATGATCGACGTGGATCATTTTAAAAAATATAACGATCTATATGGTCACCCAAAAGGTGATGAATGCTTAAGAAGAGTAGCAACTAGTTTGCAATTAGAAACGACAAGTGTATCAGGTATTGTTGCACGGTATGGAGGGGAGGAATTCTCAATCTTGTTACCGAAATCTGATCTGAATGATGCACTTAAAATAGGTAATCGATTATGTAGAAATATAAAAAAATTAAAGATTGAACATGAGCAATCAGAGAAAAAACTAGTTACATTAAGCATTGGTGTAGCATCATTAATTGCTGAAACTGAACAAGATTACTTAAAGTTAGTTAAGCAAGCTGATCAGGCATTATACAGATCAAAGCATAATGGAAGAGACCAAGTGAGTTGCTAAAATAAAATATTGTTAAAAAAACATCTATTAATCACTTTTAGAAAAAAGTGATTTAAGATGTTTTTTTATTTTGCTGATTTATTTTATTAGTGGATTTAAATTAAAGTGGTTCAATGCTTCGTTGACTAAATCGATATCATAAATGTTTTTCTCTAGGAAAAATTTTATAACTAAATCAGTTAAATCGCTGTCTGATAATGTATAGCCAGCAGAATTTAAAAGATCGCTCGTTTCAATTTTATTTAGTTCAAGTGCTAGGGATAAAGCAATTATTGTATTTTTCTTTGGAAGATAATTGGGAATAGAGCGGATTTTTGAAAAATGTTTTCGGTCAATTCCCGCCTTTTTATAGATTAGTGGATCACTGACATTTTTTTTATCAATAAAAATAAATAAGAGCTCTTTAAATGTTGGTTTTAGTTTGTTTTTAATAAATGCTTCAATCTCTATATTTTCTAAAGGCTCAGCAGCATACATTTCATTCTGACTAAAATGTATTTCTTCTATTATTACTTCATCTAAATGGCGTTTTACATATAGTTGTAATTCAATCAAAAATTCTTGGTTAAGCATGTTAAATTCCCCCTTCCAAAATGTCTCTTTAAAGGCGACCTATCTACTAATTAATTCAGTTACTATTATAACATCAAGAATGAAGTGGCTGATTAAGAATGAATAGTAATAAAACAGAAATCATATTTTTAATCGATAGAAGTGGTTCAATGGCTGGACTTGAAAGTGATACAATCGGTGGATTTAACGCATTTATTAAAAAACAAAGTAGTTTTGATGGAGAAACAAATGTAACAACAGTGCTTTTTGGCGACCAGTATGAAGTTTTATGGAATGGACGCAATGCACAAGAAGTTAAATTAACAAATAAAGATTATTTTGTAAGGGGCACGACTGCACTTTTAGATGCGGTAGGTAAAACCATCTTAAATGTAGGCAACAGATTGTCTTTATGTAACGAGATGGAAAGACCTGGTAAAGTCATATTTGTTATTACTACTGATGGATTAGAGAATGCGAGCGTTGAATTTACGTATAGGAAAGTGAAACAGCTGATCCATCACCAACAAGAAAAGTATAATTGGGAATTTATATTCATGGGAGCAAATATAGATGTAGTAAAAGTAGCAAGTAGCCTTGGAATTTTAAAAGAAAATGCATATACTTTTGAATCTTCTAATGAAGGTGTTGAAAATATGTATAGTGTATTAAGTGAAGCAGTGTTTGAAAAAAGAATATAATTTAAATTCAAATCTAGTAAGTCTTTTTTGGACTTATTAGATTTTTTTATTGTAAATAAAAATTCTTTAATGATAAATAAGTAGTAAGATTAATAATGTTAGAATAGGGTACATAAAACATATTAGAGGAGAGATGTACATATGAAACCGCAAAGCTTAGATCATCACGTTAGGTATCATCCAGTTTTCCACTTTTTTGGGGCACCACTAGCGTTAATCACAATCATTGGTTCAATCGTTAACTTGTGTAGCGCCATAAAAAATAACGATCAAATTTGGTTAGCAGTATTTATTTTAGTTACATCGTTTTTATTAGTTGTTTCGTTTTTTCTAACAAGAATTTATTCCAACAAAGTACAAGACCGTGTCATTCGAATGGAAGAAAATTTTCGTCACTTTACGCTAACAGGTAAACCGTTAAATCCTCATTTAACAATGGGGCAAATCATTGCATTACGATTTTCAAGTGATGAGGAATTTGTAGCGTTAAGTGAAAGAGCGGTAAATGAAGGACTGAGTTCGAAAGAGATTAAACAAACTATTAAAAATTGGCGAGCGGATGAATATCGCGTTTAATTTTGTGTAGGGGCCTATTATTATAGGTCCTTTTTCTTTTTTAGAGGGGCTCTGTTTAATATAAACGTTGATTTTTGAAGCAAAATTAGTCTAAAGTTCGAGTAACAATTCCAGCTAAAAATTTGTTACTTATTAAATATGATAATTTCCGCTAATGCCGCTAACAATATAGATAGCAAGTTTAGATTTAAAACTACGTTGCTAAAATTGTATTTAAATTTATTCTTTTTAATTTATTCATTAAAAAAATTTAACAAAATATGTATTGTAGTATAACGACATAAATGTTTAAATTATTCTAGTCATTTTTCATCTTAAATATTCTGATTAAAAATTATAGACCATACAATTATCTCAAAAGGAGCTCAAATGGAAGAAAAGCGTAATAAAATCAAAAAAACAAAAAGAAAGCCTCTTAAAATATTGCTGTTGATCGTTCTAATTCTTATAGCATTTATTGGATATAAGGGAATAAGAACATATTATAAATTACAGAATGCTACCCAGGGTGAAGTTCTTCACTCAAATTTGCGTAAACAAGAAATAAAAGATACTCAACCTTTTTCCATTTTATTTCTTGGAATAGAAAACTACGCAACAAAGGGTAAAGGTGGTAGAACTGATTCCATCATTTTAGTAACTGTAAATCCCAAAGATAAAACAATACAAAAAATGAGTATTCCTCGTGATACGTACGTGGAAATTCCAGCTCAAAAAAGAAAATCTAAAATTAATGGTGCATATAATAGTGGTCTTCAATCAACTGTAAATACAGTAGAAAATTTTTTACATGTCCCAATCGATTATTATGTTACTGTAGATTTTGGTGGTTTTAAAAATATTGTCGATGAGATTGGTGGAATTGATGTTGATGTTCCATTTGATTTTTGGCAATATACAGATACTAAACCACGTTATAAGGTTTACTTCAAAAAAGGAAATCAACATCTAAATGGAACAGAAGCTTTAGCCTATGCTCGAATGAGAAAGCGCGATCCACGTGGTGATTTTGGACGTGAAGAACGTCAACAACAAGCTATGCTGGCAATTATCGATAAATTAAAGTCTCCGAAAACATTATTTAAAATAGATCAATATGCAGGTGTATTTAGTAAAAATGTCAAAACAAATATGAGCTTGTCTGAAGGATTATACTTATTCAATGACATGAAAGAAGCTAATCCTAAAAACATCACGACATTAAAATTGGAAGGAAAAGACGATTATATTAACAGAATTTACTATTATATGCCGGATCAATCTAGCGTAAATGCGATAACAAAAAGTTTGAGAAATCATCTTGAGCTTGATAAATTACCAGCTAATTCAATTGAATCAAAATAAGTACATGTATTTTTAATTTAAAAAAGAGGTAAATGAGTATGCATACTCAATTACCTTTTTTCTTTTTTAGACTCCTATAGCTGTGATTTAAAGGGAATTATGGTATTTTTTAAGTGCATTGAGGTTTCAAATGCAAGAAACAGGGGTGTGTAGTAGAATAGAAAAGTACTGGAGGGGGATTGATGAAAGAATATATTTATGTAGAAAACGAAAAAAATGTGAAATTGAAATTTGGAATTATAAAAAAAGACATTGTATTTACCATATCACTCTTATTAGCAATCGTAAGCTGTTTTTTCCATGCACCAAAACTAGATTATATAAATTTTGAAGTATTAATCAGTTTATTTAATCTGATGCTAGTAGTTAAGGCCCTGGAAGATCTAAAACTATTGGATAAATTCGCCATTGCTATACTGAGTAAATGTCATAATAGTAAAAGTGTTTCAGCAATCCTAATTTTATTATGCTTTTTTAGTTCCATGCTTGTAACGAATGATGTGGCGCTAATAACATTTGTACCATTAACACTTATTATAAGTAAGATTATACAAACTTCTATGTTAGATACTATTATACTAGAGACAATTGCGGCTAACATCGGAAGCAGCCTAACTCCTATGGGAAATCCACAAAATCTTTTTATCTTTACTAACTACGGAATAAGACCTATACAATTTTTCACAACAATTGTTCTAATAGTGGTTTTGGGAATTGTTCTATTATTGGTATTTAATCAAAGATTGAATAGTAAAACATTGGAAATGGAACTTCCGAATATTCCTATAAAAAATAAAAAAAAGGCAACAGTATGGGGGATACTATTTGGCATCATATCTGTATCCATACTAGGGGTTTTAAGCTACAAACTTGCGTTTATGATCGCATTAGGAACCGCATGTATACTTGATATAAAATTATTGAAGAAAATTGATTATTTATTGCTTATTACTTTTATCTGTTTTTTTATATTTATAGGAAACATATCGGAATTAAAGGTAATACACACATTTGCTAGCGAAAATCTCAAAAGTCCCACATCAATCTTTTTCAGTTCCATATTTTTAAGCCAACTGATAAGCAATGTACCAGCTGCGATTTTTTTATCAAAATTCTCAGTGAATTGGCAGCCTTTATTAGTAGGTGTAAACTTAGGTGGACTTGGTACAATTGTAGCTTCCCTCGCAAGTGTAATTTCATTTAAACTTTTTATTAAGAGAGATCCACAAAAAAGTAAAAAGTACCTTATCAGGTTTAGCTTTTATAACTTTTCAATTTTAGCTCTTTTAACTCTTGTTTATTATTTTACGATGAAATATCAAAATTTCTTTTAATCCAAAGTAATAGGATTAAATTACTTTGGTTCCTACCAATATATAAAAACACATACTTTCCATGATATTACAGAAAGAAAAGCCTTCTTGAATCTTCAACTATTACATGCTTAGTTGGTTAAAAATAAAAAATGAGAATCCCATACTGGAGGATTCTCTTTTTTTGATTAATTTATATATCGGGCAAAGGCAAACAAGTTGTAAAAAGAGAGAAACTCACAAGTGAAGTTTCTCTAAAAATAGGTGATATTGGTAAAAAAGTAAAACAAGAAATGTAATATTATTATATAAAAACTAATATGAGTTGGTTTAGTAATATGCCTATTATTTTGGAAAATTATGTAAGTAAATGCCATTAGTCAAATAAAAGAGACCCGAAGCAGTCAATTCTCTTTCAAATAATACATCCGTAAGTTGCTTGTATTTTGCTTTTATTTTTACAAACAAGTACATATCATTTCTTTTTCCGTGTATAAAGTGAAAAAGCTACCAATAGAAATCCAATTATTATAGCTAGCGTAGCATTCAATCTAATTCCCCTCCAAAGTTCCTTTGTATTCGATAAAGGCATACAAGAGTTTACATAATGTTTTTAGTTTAGTAAGTAATGAATTATATCATTAATCATATAAACAGCTAAGACCGTGAAATAACCCATCCAAAAGTAATTTCCTTTGAATATTACTCCTTTTTTATATCCCTTAAATAAGAATAGGATAATAAAAAATATAATTAATAATAAAAAATATCCATCAAAAACGCCCCAATAGGCATAGATGATGCATCATTATGTGTAACGAAGCCATTGATTAATGAAAAAACTAAAATTAATGTAAAAATAACTGGATCTCACTCCCAAAGGCATAGTTCATTTAGATAGAATTATCGCAAAGTAATCTATATTAGAATATTGGGGGAATTTCGTCTTTAATGGTAAGAATTTTATTGAATTAAACAGCCATTGACTTGAATAAAAAAATCAACAATCTACGCTAACAGAGCCTTCAAAGAAAAAACTCATTGTAGAAATTGTTTATCTATTGTAATTTATGTAATTTCCTTCGTCAGATTTTGAAATAGTTTTAAACGATAAAAAGGAAGGGCTAAATACCGAGTAATAAGGGCAATTTACTTTGAGAAGAGTTTGAGAATAAGCTCTTTTTTGCTGTTTGCTCAGTAATTTTAGTTAAATACCTGTAATAAACATGCGATGAAAGGAAATGATTTATCATCTCCCTGTTACTTTTTTTGAGAAAAATCTATGTTACGATTATTCAAAATTAGCAAGTAAAGGAACATGGAGGGTAAAAAGAAATGATTAACAAAATTAAAGTTACAACCATTTTAGCAGCTGCTGCACTCTCAGTATCTGTAAGTGCTAATGTACAGGCTGCTACCGTCAACGTTAAAAAAGGGGATACCTTGTGGGATCTATCACGTGCAAATAATGCCACCGTTGAAAATACTAAAATGTTAAACGGGATTACTTCAGACTTAATTCATCCTGGTGATAAACTGGTCATTGCACCAGAAAAACATTATGAAGTTAAAAAGGGTGATACATTATGGGATATTGCACAAAATCATGATGTAACAGTATCGCAACTTCAAGAATGGAACAATATACATACAGATCTAATTCAACCTGGATTAAACCTAGTAATCTTTGAAGGTGTAAAAAATATAGCTCAATCAAAAATGACAAATACAAATCTTGCAACAAATTCTAAAACTACTTCAACAGTGAAGTCAGTACAAGAATCTTCAAAGACTGTATCGGCTTCAAGAGAAGATGTTCCTAAAACAAAGGAAATTGTACCAGCAACAAAGGAAAGTGCATCAATAACAAAAGAAAGTGAACCAGCAGCAAAAGAAAGTGCACCAGCAACAAAAGAGAGTGTACCAGCAGCAAAGGAAAGTGCATCAACAACAAAAGAAAGTGCACCAACAACAAAAGAAAGTGAATCTAAATCAAATGATTCAGCTGGTTTAAAAGTAATAACAATGGAAGCATCAGCTTATACAGCTTCTTGTAAAGGTTGTACTGGCATTACGGCTACTGGAATCAACTTAAAAGAGCATCCAAATACTAAAGTCATTTCCGTTGATCCAAGTGTAATCCCGCTTGGAAGTAAAGTGAATGTAGAAGGTTATGGAGTAGCAATCGCTGGAGATACTGGCGGTGCCATCAAAGGAAATCGAATTGATGTATTTATTCCAAATAAACAAGATGCGATTAATTTTGGAAGAAAACAAGTGAAAGTAACGATATTAAACTAATCATAAAAAAAACACTGAAACGTAATATGGGGTTTCAGTGTTTTTGATTATGCTATTTTTTAGTAGATGACTACCGGTTCGTATGTGCTGAGATTATCATATACGGTTTTCATAAGACTAGGTGGAGTGTTAACGCAGCCACCCGAGCCTGCAGTTTGATAGGCATTGCTTGACCAATTGCTACGCCAGCTAGCATCGTGGAAACCTTGTCCGCTGTTTGTAAATGGTGCCCAATAATCGACCTTAACTTCATAAGAACCAAGACCTACATGTGAGCCCCTTAGGATTGATGGTGTTCGTTTATAAAGGATATACCAAACTCCTTTTGAAGTATCTTCACCAGTGACGTGTTTACCAGTAACGACATTCGTTGTGATAACCAATTTGCCATTTTTATAAAGCCAAATACGCTGTTCGGCAATCGACACTTCAGCATATGTATCGCCAATTCCATTGTTTGTGGTCGTATTATATCCATAACCTTCATTGTTCCAGCCATTTCCGATAATATGAGTAGGAGTAATCGATTTTTCACCTGTTTCAAAAGCCTGCTGAACTAGTGATGATTCTCTATCAACATCTAATGCCCAGCCATAGCCTTCTCCTTTAACTGAAATGACTGATCCTGAATGTGTCTTAAATGTAAAATTTTTATTTAATGTAGATTGAGAATTATTTACTTCAGCAATCTTGTTTTTAAGATTACTAGAGTCGATTGTAACTTTCATATCTTTTGACACAGAAGCATTTTGAATGTATTCACTCGCATTTAAAGAATAAACTTTATCCTGAACCTTATATTGAACTGTTCTCCCTAGTAGTACTTGAAGTTTTTTCTTTTCATTTTTCACAATTTGATTGTCTTCTTTGATTGGTTGTATGTATACAGGTTTTAGACGGATTATACTAGTATACTCTTGTCCTTTATAATCATTTAGTAGACGATCAACATCATACTGCTCACCGCTAATGCCTTTAGAGACAATAATTTTACCTTGTTTCAATTGAACAGTCGCATCTTTTGGAGCTTTTAAGCTCTTATTAAGTGTGAGAAGTTTATCTTCAATCTGTTTTTTCATTGAGTGAATTTGCTCTTCATCTCGTTTACTCGGCATTAAAGAATAATTTTTTTCTTTTGATGAAGGAAAAAACGTGCGCTGGTTTTTTACTATTTTTTTAATAGCCGGCAGATCATTTTCCGTAAAGTTCATTTTTGTATCTTTTCCATCCAAGACTTTCTGGTCGCCAACATAAACGATATTTTTAAGTTCGCTAGTTTTTAATTTTTTTAGTGCCTGTTCTGCATTCAGACCACCTAAATTTATGCCGTTTACTTTGATTTGAGCATTAAAGTGGTTAGCCCGATAGCTGAACACGATGATGAGTGTCATAATAATAATGATGCCAATCAAAATGAAATGCCAAGGCAATGACCGTTTAAACGATCTTCTTCGTTGAATATTATTTCCTTTAACATTTAAAGTGCTTTCCAAAATAATTCCTCCCATAACCAAGTAGTCCATCTATCAATGTTTACTGAAATTCAGATTAGAATATTACAATTATATTACATTATTTACTTATATGTGACTATTCTACAATTTTCTTTGGTCGAACTCTGTCATAATTTGTTTTGATGAAGAAATTTTTTCCTTTTTTTATTTTGAACGGGTTAAGAGAAAGTATAGGACTAAAAAGTGTAAATTAATTATATAATGGTTCACTGTCATTCTAATAATATTTTTCTATCTACTATTTAAGTATAAGATTATTAAATTTACGAATCTATTAGTGTAATTAGTATATAAGTTCCTTTTTTATTATTCACTATATTATATTTGTATATCAAGTTTAGTAACTTAGCTATTTCGTATAGCCTTCAAGAAGCATTTTTGAAAGAGATAGAGTTGAAAAGGATAGTTTACTAATGTATCATTATTTATAATCAGAATATTCCGTAAAGAAAAGAGGGACATGTAAATGAGTAAACAAATTCCTGAAAAATGGTGGAGTCAACTGAGGGTGCCGGCTATTTCTGCACCGATGTTTTTAGTTTCTGGTCCTGAGCTAGTAGAGGCAGCCTGTTTAAATGGTGTAATTGGATCTTTTCCAGCACCGAATGCTCGACCGATTGAGGTACTTGATCAATGGATGGGTCAATTAAATGATCATCTTGCTTTAGCGCGCGCAAATGAGCCTGAGCGTAAAATTGCACCATGGGCAATGAATATGGTCGTTCATAGCTCTTATAGTAGATTACAAGAAGAGCTTGAGCTGTTGAAAAAACATAAGCCTGAGCTTGTCATTACTTCATTAGGCTCTCCAAAAGTAGTAGTTGATATTGTACATAGTTATGGTGGACTAGTATTCGCTGATGTTAGTGATATGAAGTTTGCTAAAAAAGCAGCAGAGGCTGGTGTAGATGGACTAATTTTAGTTGCATCAGGTGCTGGTGGACATGCAGGAAATTTAAATGGATTTGCGTTCGTTGATAGTGTTCGTACGTTCTGGGACGGCATTATTGTGTTAGCAGGTGGGATTTCAACTGGTAAAAGTATATTGGCTGCACAAGCTGCGGGTGCTGATTTAGCTTATATGGGAACACGCTTCATTGTTGCGAAGGAAAGCTTAGCAAATGATGAATACCGCCAAATGTTAGTTGATGCAACGCAAGATGATATCGTCCTAACTGATGCATTTTCTGGTGTGAAAGCGAATATGTTAATTCCTAGCATTGTGAAGGCTGGTCTTGATCCTGAAACTTTGAAAAAGAAAGATAAAGTCGATTTCGATGGTATGAAAAATGAGTCAAATGCGAAGGCATGGAAAGAAATTTGGTCTGCTGGTCACGGTGTTGGGGCAATTACAAAAATCAGTTCAATTGCCGACATTATAGATGAGCTGGAAGAAGAGTACAGTGAAGCAGTTAATAAACTAAATAAAAATGCTGAGAAATTAAAATCAACGGTAAGTAAATAAAAAAGATTGTAAGCGTTTTACTTTCATATCGTGACTCTATTGTTTAATTAGCATTTTAAGATTATAATAAGCTTATTGAGATGGAATCATAGTATGGGAGATGTTATGACTCTATCAATTTAGTAAACTAAAAAATGGATTGGTATGTTAGTACGATTTGCTAATAAACTATTCCACCATGAAGACATAAAACCTATTAATCGGGTATGTGTATTCATGGTGGATTTTTTTATGTGAAAAAAGGGGAGGAAAACCGTGAAAAATAACATGGTTACAATCACGATTGACGGAAAAGAAGTAATCGCAAAGCAAGGTTCTACAATCTTACAAATCATCAATCAAAATGAAATTAGTCATCCACAAATTTGTTATGTTCCTGAAGTCGATCCAATTCAAACTTGTGATACTTGTATTGTCGAAATTAATGGTGAACTAAAACGTTCATGTTCAACTGAAGCAATGAGCGGAATGAATATTCAATTGACTTCACCTAGAGCGAAGGAAGCTCAAACTGAAGCAATGGATCGTTTATTAGAAAATCATTTATTATATTGCACAGTTTGTGATAATAACAATGGAAATTGTAAGCTACATAATACGGTAGAAGAAATGGGCATTGAACACCAAAAGTATCCTTATCAGCCAAAGGTTGCTTCTTGTGAAGTAGACTTGACACATCCTTTTTATCGATATGATCCAAATCAATGTATTGCTTGTGGACAGTGTGTGGAAGTATGTCAAAATCTTCAAGTAAATGAGACATTATCGATCGATTGGGAAGCCGACCGTCCACGTGTTATTTGGGACAAGGGTGTTTCGATTAATGATTCTTCATGTGTAAGTTGTGGTCAATGTGTAACGATTTGTCCTTGTAATGCATTAATGGAAAAATCAATGCTTGGTGAAGCCGGTTTTATGACTGGATTAAACGATGAGTTACTTGATCCGATGATCGATTTAGTCAAAAAAGTAGAGCCTGGATATAGTGGTATTTTCGCAGTTTCAGAGGTTGAAGCAGCAATGCGTGAAACACGTACGAAAAAGACAAAAACAGTTTGTACTTTCTGTGGTGTTGGTTGTACATTCGAGGTTTGGACGAAGGATCGAAAAATCTTAAAAGTTCAACCAAGCTCTGATGCACCAGTTAATGCAATTTCGACTTGTGTAAAAGGTAAATTTGGTTGGGATTTTGTTAATTCAGAAGAACGAATTACAAAGCCTTTAATTCGCAAAAATGGCGTATTTGTTGAAGCGAGCTGGAATGAAGCCCTTGATTTAGTCGCAAGTAAACTTGGTTCCATTAAACAAGAATATGGAAAAGGCTCTGTAGGATTTATTTCATCTTCGAAAATTACGAATGAAGAAAACTATTTAATTCAGAAGTTAGCACGACAAGTATTCGAAACAAATAATGTAGATAATTGCTCACGTTATTGTCAATCACCAGCAACAGATGGATTATTCCGTACAGTTGGTATGGGTGGAGATGCAGGAACAATAAAGGATATCGCAAAAGCTGGCCTAGTTATAATCGTCGGTGCGAATCCAGCAGAAGGTCATCCTGTACTTGCGACAAGAGTTAAGCGAGCACATAAATTACATGGTCAAAAACTGATTGTTGCCGATCTTCGTAAAAATGAAATGGCAGAACGCTCTGACATCTTTATTAGACCAAAACAAGGGACAGACCAAGTATGGTTAATGGCTGTAACTAAATATATCATTGACCAAGGCTGGCATGACTTGAAATTCATTTATGAGAATGTTCATTTCTTTGAAGATTTTAAAGTTGTACTTGAGAAATATACGCTTGAATATGCCGAAAGTGTAACTGGCATTTCAAAGGAAACGTTAATTCAAATAGCTGAAATGATTCATGAAGCGGATGGTACTTGTATTTTATGGGGCATGGGCGTGACACAAAACACTGGTGGTTCTGATACATCTGCTGCGATCTCGAACTTATTGCTTGCAACAGGAAACTACAGACGCCCTGGTGCTGGCGCTTATCCGCTTCGTGGTCACAATAATGTACAAGGTGCTTGTGATATGGGTACTCTTCCTGGCTGGCTTCCTGGTTACCAACATGTAACGGATGACAGGGCACGCATGAAGTTTGAAAAAGCGTGGGGTGTTGAAATCGGAGGAAAACCTGGTTTAGATAATATCCAAATGCTTCAATCGATCGAAAAAGGCGAAATGAAAGCTATGTACTTAGTTGGTGAAGATATGGCGCTTGTCGATTGTAATGCAAACCACGTACATGAAGTGTTATCAGATTTGGACTTCTTTGTCGTACAAGATCTCTTCTTCTCAAAAACAGCACAGTATGCGGATGTTATTTTACCTGCTGCGCCATCACTTGAAAAAGAAGGAACATTTACAAATACTGAGCGTCGAGTACAAAGATTATATCAAGCATTACCGACTCTTGGTGAATCAAAGGCTGACTGGTGGATTGTCCAAGAAATTGCAAACCGATTAGGTGCAAATTGGAATTATCAGCATCCAGGTGATATTTTCGCTGAAATGGCAAGTTTAGCACCACTATTCTCACAAGCAAGCTACGATGTAATGGAAGGCTGGGATAGTTTCCTTTGGGGTAGCTTAGACGGAGCAAGTACGCCACTTCTTTATGAGAATGGTTTTAATTTCCCTGATAAAAAGGCAAGATTTGCTTTAGCTGATTGGATGGAACCTGTTGAGTTTGCAGAAGAGTTTGACCTATTAATAAATAATGGTCGTATGCTTGAGCATTTCCATGAAGGGAATATGACGAATAAATCATACGGTATTCAATTAAAAGTACCTGAGATTTTTGTAGAGGTTTCACCAGAGCTTGCGAGTGAACGTGGTATTAAAGATGGCTCATTAGTTCGATTAGTATCACCATATGGAGCGCTGAAATTACCAGCACTAGTTACGGACCGAGTTCAAAAAAATGAGTTGTTCTTACCGATGAATTCAACAAGTAAAGAATCTGCAATCAATTTCTTAACAGGTCCAGCTAAAGATCACCGTACAAATACACCAGCTTATAAACAAACGAAAGTACGGATGGAAGTATTACGTGTAGAAGGTGAAAGTCCGTTGCCAAAATCGAACCCACGTAATAAAAAGCGCAACCCTCAAAATGGAGTTGAGGTACAGCGTAAATGGGAACGAAAAGGATACGTCCACTTAACGACAAAATAAAGGTTTACTACAGTTAATTTTAACCTATTAAAATTTATAAAAATATCACAATTCGTTCTAATTGAAATTCACCCATTGTGTTTAAATGTACATGAGGTGAGGATTTTGACATTTGATTCGATCGGTGAAACTAAACAAACTATTACAAGTTGGCACAAATCAATGATTCTTGCGAAGAGAATCAGATTAAGGCCAACTAAAGAACAAGAAATACAATTTTGGAAATCAGTTGGTACAGCTCGGTGGGCATATAATTGGGCATTGGCTAAGCAGGAAGAAAATTATAAAACAGGTGGGAGGTTTATTTCTGACGGCATATTAAGAAAGGAATTAACTGTATTAAAACAAACTGATGAATTTTCTTGGTTGTATGAAGTATCGAATAACATTACAAAGCAATCGATAAAAGATCTTTGTATTGCTTATGGAAAGTTCTTTAAAGGGTTAGCAGATAAACCACGATTCAAAAATAAAAGAAAATCAAAACCATCCTTTTATAACGATAATGAGAAGTTGAAAGTAAAAGAAAAGAAAGTGTTGATTGAAAAAGTCGGTTGGATTGTAGCTTCAGAAGTAATACCGGATGAAAAATACTATAATCCTAGAATAAGTCACGATGGGAAATACTGGTATCTTTCTGTTAGTGTTGAGGTTTTAAAAGAATCAGTTGTACTAACAGATCTCTCACTTGGTATTGACGTAGGGATAAAAGAACTAGCTGTATGCTCAAATGGCACCAAGAAGAAAAATATTAATAAAACAAGCACTATTAGAAGTGCAGAGAAACGCCTACGTAGGTTGCAGCGTCAAGTTTCTCGTAAATATGAAATGAATAAGGAGGGAAACCGTTTTGTCAAAACAAGCAACATTATAAAAATCGAAAAGAAGATACAACACCTCCATAGAAGGTTGACAAATATCAGACTAAATCATCTTCATCAATCCACGAGCGAAATCGTGAAAACCAAACCATATCGCATCGTAATGGAAACTTTAAACATCAAGGGAATGATGAAGAATAAGCACTTGTCAAAAGCAATCGCGAAGCAATGTTTATGTAAATTTAAACGCCAAATTCAATATAAATGTGAAAAATATGGCATTGAATTTGTTGAAGCTGATAAATGGTACCCATCTTCTAAAACGTGTTCAAGTTGTGGGAATTTGAAAAAAAATTTAAAACTATCAGACCGAATTTTTAAATGTGAATGCGGTCATGAAATAGATAGAGATTTTAACGCTGCAATCAATTTGTCACGATATAAATTAGTAATCTGACACTTAGAAGTCACTACTGATATGTAGGATTTGTTGTATCCGAATTTACGCCCTTGGAGTGTTATATCAAACGAAAGTAGCTTCGGCAAAATCGAACACGTAGAACAGGGAAATAAACAAGATCTATAAAAATAATAGGTTTTTAGTGGTTTTTATAAGTTTTTGGCAACGGGAAAAAAGATGGCACAACCAATCACGACGATTCAAAAATACGTACCAACTAAGGAAGAGCAAAATCAGCAGAAACTAGAGGATTTGAAGCTTTTATTAGCAGAAAATGAAGACTCATTAAATAAAATTTTAAATATCGTTTCTGAATTAAATGATACGGGTGTCCTTGAAGCTGCAAATTCAATGCTACAATCGAAAGAGAAGATTACAAAAATTGCTTTAGGACAAATGAACCGCGAGCCAGTCACGAATATCATCAATAATATAATGGGAGCTGCTGGTGCACTTTCAAGTGTGGACCCAGAGTTAACAACAAAGCTGATCAATTCCGTAACAAAAGGAATCGATGAAGGAAATAAACATCTTGAAAAGGATGATAAAGTAGGGATTCTTGATTTAGTAAAAGTTTTAAAAGATCCTGATGTAAATCGTGCAGTTGGTTTTGGGATTAATTTTCTAAAAGGTATGGGAAAAGGTCTAAAAGAATAATAGAAAAAACAATTTGTATTTAATAGAAAAGAGTTTAATAATAGGAGATGAACCTTTTAATCAAAAAACGAATTGAAAGGTTCATCTCTTAATGAATATTTTTTTGAGAAAATACGATATAAAAAATAGTTCAAGAAGAAGGGAATCTTTAACGATGCTACCAACTGAAGTGAGAAGAAGAATTCTCCGCTTTGAAAATGGTGAAACAAACGATATTGAAGACAGCGTTGTCACAGAATTTCCCGTTACGGTAAAAATTAATGGACAAGAATTGGTTACGATGGTCTGTACCCCAGAATATATCGAGGATATGGTCGTAGGATTTTTAGCATCCGAAGGGGTTATCCGTAAATACGAGGATATTGAAAACATATGGTTCCAAGAAAAAGAAGGCTTCGTCCATGTAAAAACAAAGAATATTAATCCTTATTATAAAGATATTCAAAGTAAAAGATATATTACATCATGCTGTGGAATGAGTAGACAAGGGTTTGTTTTTGTAAATGATGCATTAACTGCAAAAAAAATGAAAGAAGTGAATGTTCAACTATCATTTCAGGATTGTTTTCGATTAATGAAAGAAATGCAACAGTCCGCATTTTTGTTTCATGAAACAGGTGGAGTGCATAATGCAGCTTTATGTGATTTAAATGGGATTGTTTTGAATAGAATGGATATTGGTAGGCATAATGCTTTAGATAAAATTTATGGATATTGTCTAAAAAATAATATTCGTATTTCAGATAAAATAATTGTTTTTAGTGGGCGATTATCTTCTGAAATTTTATTAAAAGTAGCTAAAATTGGTTGTGAGGTCATTCTAACTAAATCAGCTCCAACAGAATTAGCTCTTCAATTAGCTGAAGAATTAGGTATTACGACAGTGGGATTTATTCGAAATCAGTCACTTAATGTATATACTCATTCAAAGCGGATTCTGAAATAGAATCTTAAAAACAATTTATGAAATAAAAAGAAGTGAGGCAATGGTTATGAAAAATGTTGCATTGGATAAACATCATCGACCTTTACAGGATTTACGTATATCTGTTACCGATCGCTGCAATTTTCGTTGCCGTTATTGTATGCCGGAAGAAATTTTTGGTCAGGACTATTCTTTTTTATCACAAGATAAAATACTATCCTTTGATGAAATTGAAAGATTAACGCGTATTTTTGTATCTTTAGGGGTAAGAAAAATTAGAATTACTGGTGGAGAACCTTTATTACGTAAAAACTTACCTAAACTGATTGAACGATTAAATAAAATAGATGGTGTTGAAGATATTGCTTTAACAACAAACGGTACTTTACTTAAAAAGTTTGCAAAGGATTTATATGAAGCTGGTTTAAGAAGAGTGACCGTAAGCATAGACTCTCTAGATGAAGAACGATTTTCATATATGACTGGTAATCGAGGAAATGTCATGTCTGTGCTTGAAGGGATTCAAGCTGCTTCTGCTATCGGAATGAAGGTTAAAATCAATATGGTTGTTCAAAAAGGCAAGAATGAACAAGATATTATCCCGATGGCACAATATTTTAAAGAGAAAAAACATATTCTTCGTTTTATTGAGTATATGGATGTTGGAAATTATAACGGCTGGAGGCTCGATGAAGTAGTAGGAAAAAAAACAATCATCGATACGATCAATGAAGTCATGCCATTAGAATTTAAAGAAGCTAATTATGTAGGAGAAGTTGCGAATCGATATCGTTATAAAGATAGTGATGAGGAAATTGGCATTATTTCTTCAGTGACCGATTCATTTTGTTCAACTTGCACAAGAGCACGTATATCTGCAGAAGGCAAATTATATACTTGTTTATTTGCAACAAAAGGTTATGATTTAAAAGAATTGGTAAGATCTAACCAAGATGATGAACAAATAAAAGAAACCATTCTTTCGATATGGAGCAATCGAACTGACCGTTATTCAGATGAGCGATTAAGTAATACGAAAAAAATGAATGATAAATCATCACATAAAATTGAAATGTCCCATATAGGTGGTTAATCATTACCAATAATAGAAGGTTTGGAGCTTATGCAATTTCTGTATAATGCTTTAACTAAAAATTAGAAAGTGATGATTGGTATCTCTGTTCGTTTAGCAGAGAAATTAAGCAGCATTCAGAACTCCTTATATGATGAGGATTTCTTAATGCTGCTTTATTTATCATTATTCGACAGAAGACGCCTTCCTAAGGTTACGTGAAGTTGTGACAACACAAGTAATAGGTGGGAGATGAATGTCGGCTAGGAGTGCTTATGTCTAAAGGCTTTTTTGTTGTCTGCTTCAGAACTCAATAATCTGCTCAGTCTAAAGTAAAGAAAGGCTATATCTGGTGGTTCTCCCATCAATGTAGTTAAGAAATAGATTAAAAATCAAGGAATGAAGTGAGGTGAAAACAATGCTAGTCAATAAAGCATATAAATTCCGTCTCTATCCAACTAAAGAACAGGAAACATTAATCGCCAAAACGATTGGATGTAGTCGTTTTGTATTCAATCACTTTCTAGGACAATGGAAAGACACATACAAAGAAACTGGCCAAGGATTAACATACAATTCTTGTTCTGCTGAATTAACAAAATTGAAAAAAGAATTAGTATGGCTTAAAGAAGTTGACAGTATTGCGCTTCAATCCTCACTGAAAAACCTCGCAGATTCGTATTCGCGATTCTTCAACAAGCAGAATAATGTACCACGCTTTAAGTCTAAAAAGAATCGAGTTCAATCCTATACAACAAAAGAAACAAACGGCAATATTGCCGTTGTCGGAAACAAAATGAAACTTCCTAAACTCGGTCTTGTGCGTTTTGCTAAAAGTCGTGAAGTACATGGTCGTGTTCTGAATGCGACCGTTAGACGAACTCCAAGTGATAAGTGATAAATACTTTGTTTCCATTCTTACAGAAGTAGACGTACAACCAATGGAGAAAACTGAATCATCGATTGGAATGGACTTAGGCATCACTGATTTTGCCATTTTTTCTGACGGTCGTAAAATTGACAACAATAAATTTACTGCCAAAATGGAAAAGAAACTAAAACGTGAACAGCGAAAACTTTCAAGACGTGCGTTACATGCTAACAAGAATGGGATTAGCCTTCTTGATGCAAAAAACTATCAGAAACAAAAACGAAAAGTCGCTAGATTACACGAAAGAGTATTGAATCAACGTGACGATTTCCTTAACAAGTTGAGTACAGAAATCATCAAAAACCACGATCTAATCTGTATCGAAAACCTGAATACGAAAGGAATGTTACGTAATCACAAATTAGCCAAATCAATCTCTGATGTATCATGGTCTGCATTTTTAGCGAAATTAGAATATAAAGCAACATGGTACGGTAAAACAATCATAAAAGTGAGTAAATGGTTTCCATCCAGTCAAATATGTTCCGATTGTGGGCACCAAAATGGTAAGAAACCTCTTGCAATCAGGGAATGGACCTGTCCAAATTGCCAACAACATCATGATCGTGATCTAAACGCCAGTAAAAATATTCTAGTTGAAGGCTTACGAATATTATCTTTGGCCTAAATAAACATAGAACCGTAGGAATCTACGGGGATAGCTTGGCAAATAAGAGAAGCCTCTGCTGGTAAAGAAATAACACTAGCAAGTATGCTCTGTTCCCAAGAATCTCCCACTTCAATCAACCTGTAAGGGTGTTAAGTGGTGAGTAGTTCAATAGAGAGAAAACAAGAAAAGCAAAAAAATTGGTGAGGATACCCGGAGAAAACTTTTTATCTCTTTCGCTAGGTCCTGCTCTTTAATGGAGGATATCTTATGTCAGAACGTTATTCGCGTCAGCAGCTTTTTACCCCGATTGGTGAAAATGGACAAGAATTAATTAGAAAGAAGCATGTTTTAATTGTTGGGGCAGGTGCGTTAGGAAGTGCTAGCGCGGAGGCACTTGTTAGAGCTGGAATTGGAAAGTTAACTTTAATTGACCGAGATTATGTTGAAATGAGTAACTTGCAAAGGCAACAGCTTTATACCGAAGAAGATGCATTTGAGAAATTGCCGAAAGTAATTGCCGCTAAAGGGCGTCTCCAAAAAATAAATTCAGATGTGATTATCAATTCACTAGTAATGGATGCATGTGCAGATAATATGGAAGTCCATTTGAAGGACACTGATGTTATGATTGATGCAACAGATAATTTTGATATTCGCTTTATCATAAATGATTTATCACAGAAATATGACATTCCGTGGGTGTATGGCTCTTGTGTTGGGAGCTTTGGTATGTGTTGCACGATTCTACCTAGTAAAACTCCTTGTTTAAACTGTATATTAAAAAGTTTACCAGTACCTGGTGTGACTTGTGACACAGCTGGAGTCATTAGTCCTGCGGTACAATTAGTAGCGGCATACCAGGTTGCTGAAGTTTTAAAACTATTAGTTGAGGATTATTCAGCGGTTAATCCAAAATTTCTTACATTTGATTTATGGAATAATCAGCATTATTCCTTTAAAGTGACGAAACTCAAATCAGATGATTGTCCTTCATGTGGAACAAATAGGACGTATCCTTATTTAGCCTTTGAAAATCAAACGAAAACAAGTACACTTTGTGGGCGAAATACGGTTCAAATTAGGCCTTCAACGACTAAAAATTATGACTTTAATGAACTAGAAATTCAACTAAAACAACACGGAAAAGTTCAACGAAATCCTTATTTGATCTCTTGTCAGATAGAAGATTATCGATTTGTTGTTTTCCAGGATGGAAGGGTTTTTGTTCACGAAACAAATGATATACAAGAAGCTAAAAAACTATATTATCGTTTATTAGGTTAATAATGAGAGGATGAAAAGAATGGTTGAAAAACGCGTACCACTACCGATCGAAGAAGCAGTTCGTAAAGTGATGGATTTTGCCAAACACGGATCACAAGAAATGGTATCAATCGATTTAGCATATGGACGAGTACTAGCTGATGATCTACAAGCTGATCAGGATATACCTGCTTTTGACCGTTCTCCATATGATGGCTTTGCGATTCGAGCGGAAGATACTATTCTTACAAGCAATGAAAATCCAACAATCTTTGAAGTAGTTGGCGAAATTGGGGCTGGTTCAGTTTTTCCAAATGAAGTAGGACCATTACAGGCCGTTCGTATTATGACAGGAGCTCAAATACCACAAGGTTGTTCCGCCGTTGTCATGCTTGAATTAGCGAAAGAGATAAAAACTGAAGGTAAAACGTTTATTGAAATTAAACGTTCTTATCAAAAAGGCGATAATATTTCATTCCAAGGGGAAGAAACGCTTAAAGGTGATATTCTTGTTAAAAAGGGAACTGAAATCAACCCGGGCGTGATCGCTTTACTTGCTACATTTGGATATAGTCAAGTTCCTGTAGCGAAAAAGCCAGTCATCGGAGTCATTGCAACAGGGAGTGAGCTTCTAGATGTGGGTGAACCGCTTGAACCTGGTAAAATTCGCAATAGTAATTCTTATATGGTTCTCGCTCAAATTCAAAAAGCAGGTGCAATCCCTAAATATTTAGGAAAGTTTAGCGATGATTTGGATACTTGTTTTTCAGAAGTTCAAAATGCCCTAGAGCAAGTTGATATTCTAATTACAACTGGTGGAGTATCTGTCGGTGATTATGACTATTTACCAGATATTTATGCAAGATTAGGTGCTACAGTTTTATTTAATAAAATTGCCATGCGTCCAGGAAGTGTAACAACAGTAGCGCATTTTGAAAATAAATTATTATTCGGTTTATCTGGAAATCCTTCTGCTTGTTTTGTTGGATTTGAGCTATTTGTTAGACCGATTATCCAAACTTATTTATTTAACGAAACACCACATTTAAAAAGAGTCAGTGCAATTTTAGGAGAAAACTTTCCAAAACCAAATCCTTTTACAAGATTTGTAAGAGGTAAAATTGTTTATCGCGAAGGTAAATTAACAGCCATTCCAGCAGGTTTTGATAAGTCTAGCGCCGTATCTTCATTACCATATACGGATGCTTTTATTGTATTACCTGGAGGAACTAGAAAATATGAAAAAGGTATGTCGGTCGACTTATTATTATTAGAAGACCATGAAGGAAGTAAATGGCCTTGGTATGACTTCATACCTGCTTATAAGTAAATAATTAGAACACTATTAATTTAAGAAAAGTGAAGTGATTTACTTGGAACAAACATTATTTAATATTGTCAATACACCGATTGTTGTTGAGGAAGTTTCAGATAAAGTAAAAAGTAGAAATGCAGGAGCCATTACTGTTTTTATTGGTACAGTTAGAGAGTTAACAAAAGGAAAAAAGACTTTGTCGCTAGAGTATCAAGCATATGAATCAATGGCCGTAAAAAAACTTGCCCAAATTGGTGATGAAATCAACGGGAAATGGCCAGAAGCTATTGTTGCGATTACTCATAGAGTTGGAAGATTAGAGATTAGTGATATTGCCGTTGTGATTGCAGTTTCCTCTCCGCACCGTAAAGTTGCATACGAAGCAAATGAATACGCAATCGAACGAATTAAACAAATCGTTCCGATCTGGAAAAAAGAGTTTTGGGAAGATGGTACGATGTGGATCGGTGACCAATTAGAAAATACACCATACCAAGAAGGAAAACCAAGTGTGGAGGAATCAAAATGATTAAAGTATTATTATTTGCTCATTTACGAGAGAAAGCTGGAACTGATGAATTAACAGTGACCGATAAAAATGGAATCAACGTTAAAGAGTTAAAAAACTGGCTTATGGCTAACTATGATTTACCACAATTGAATCAGATTATGACTGCAGTAAATGAAGAGTTTGTAACGGATGACGAAATTGTAAATGATGGAGATACTGTTGCTTTTATTCCACCAGTAAGTGGGGGTTAATGGATTTTATCAAGCTTGAAAGTAGGTAGAATGATGCATAAGCATAATGAAAAAGCGATTGTTAACGCAGCGGTTTTAACAGTTAGTGATACTAGAACTGTTGAAAATGATGAGAGCGGTAAATTAATTAAAGCTTTATTAGATGAGCAAAAACATATCGTCCATGATTATAAAATCACAAAAGATGAAATAGCATTGATCGAAGCGATTGTTAGATCATGGAGTGAAGATGAAACGATTCAAGTTATGATCATAACGGGTGGTACTGGTTTTACGAAAAGAGATGTTACATATGAAGCAATTTCAAAAATACTTGATAAAGAAATGCAAGGATTTGGAGAATTGTTCCGTTCATTAAGTTATACAGAAATTGGTCCAAAGGCTATGTTTAGTAGAGCAATCGCAGGTAGCTTTCACGATAAAGCGATCTACGTAATTCCAGGTTCAAAAAACGCAGTAAATCTAGCAATGACAAAATTAATTTTACCGACATGCCAACATTTTGTGGAAGAATTAAATAGGCAATGAATATAGCTGGCGTCGTTTTAGCAGGTGGAAAATCATTCCGTTACGGTAAACCAAAAATGTTTGAAACGTTTAAAGGCAAATTATTGTATGAATATAGTGTAGAAGTCTTAAAGGAAAATTCGATTTCACCAATTATCATTTCCACGAACGAAAAACTAGTTCCTTATTTTAGTAAAAATGATCATCTAGAGTTTGTCACAGAGGGAGAAGCTAAAGAATACCAAGGACCTTTGTATGCGATGTACAATGCATTTTCCAACATACCAAACAAAGACTGGTATTTTGTCCTAGCATGTGACACACCTTTTATTACAGCTGACTTTGTAAAAAACATGATCGAAAGGGCAGAAAATACGAACGTTGATGCAATCGTTCCAATCCAGTCCGATAAACTTCAACCACTATTTGCGCTCTATCATCGAAATTGCATCGAAAAAATGAAAGAGATTTTAGATAAAAACAATCGAAAAGTTCAGTTATTATTCAGTGAAGTAAATGTTATGACTGTTCAATTTTCAAATGACGATCTCATTTTTAAGAATATAAATAGTCCGAGTGACTGGATTTAATTTGTCAAATTTAAGACTTACCTGGAGGTACTCGCATGAGTGAATTTTCACATTGGAATGAAGAAGGAAGACCTAAAATGGTCGATATATCAGAAAAAGACATCACTACTAGAATTGCGATTGCACAAAGTACAATTTCGATTTCAACGGAATTATATGAAGCAATTCAAAATGGATTAATTAAAAAAGGTGATCCACTAAATGTTGCACAAATTGCTGGAATTATGGGAGCTAAAAAAACTTCTGACATTATTCCAATGTGTCACCCAATCGCACTTTCAGGAACTGACTTTACATTCGAATATGTAGAGGCACCTAATGGATATGATTTAATCATTCGTGCGACAGTGAAATGTAGTGGGAAAACTGGAGTTGAAATGGAGGCACTTACAGCTGTAAGTGTAGCTGGCCTTACATTTTACGATATGTGTAAAGCCGTTGATAAAAGTATGGTCATAAAAGAAACGTTTTTAGTTCAAAAAAAAGGTGGTAAAAGCGGCGACTTTTTCCATAAATAAGATTGGAACATAAGCTTAATTGATTAGTAGCATCGACGATCTAATCAATTAAGTTTTCTAATTTTTTATCAAATACAAAAACTGAAATCGCAATATCTTCTTCAACTTTCATATCCGAGAAAAGATTGATAAACTTTGCATCAACGATTTCTTCTAGCTTAACTGGATGATTTTTCGCATATACATCTTGAATCATCTTTGTTCTAGCATTATGTACGATATCACGCCCTTCAGAAGTTTGAGCGATAAATAGCTCAGTAGGTGTTAGATTTCCATACAAAGTTGAAACAGCCATATTTTCAACAAAAACAGTATGGATTCTTTCAGGGCCTTTACCAAATAATTCTTTACGCAGTTTTCGTATATAGTCATTAAATTCATGGATGACTTTAGACATTACATATACCCCTTAACTTAATTCTCGTTTATCTTATCATAAAACAATGATTAGCAATTTTAAAGAAAAAAACTTTTAGTTAACATCTTCTTTAAGACTTTACTAAACTGCTTCACCATCAATACAAGAATCGATTAAATTGATTTTTGTATTAATGGTGTCATCCGATTGTTTTATTGATAAGAACCACTTGTTCCTTATTCGGATAAATACGGAATTTGTAAGCCTTGTTGACTAACACTGTTTTTCACCTCGTATTACAAGAACATTTGTTCCTATTGTATCATGGAGAGGAAAGTTTTGGCTATCGCCAACCGACATTCATCTCCTCCTTATCGTTAGTCTTTGCCCTTCACACGATTGAAGAGGGAGTCTTCTGTCGGAAAATAATAAAAAGGAATTGAGAGCGATGAAAAAGTACTATTCCATTTTGCAAATTGTAGGCTATCAAAATAGTGGGAAAACAACACTTACTGAAAAACTCATTAAAAAGGCCAATCACCAAGGATTATCAGCTGCTACTATAAAACATCATGGTCATGGCGGTGCGCCTGATTTAGAAATAGAACGTAAAGACAGTAGTCGTCACTTGGATGCTGGAGCAATCGTTTCTAGTGTTGAAGGTGATGGTGTCTTGCAATTAAGAACAAATTTTATCAATTGGGATTTAAAGAAAACAATTGAATTATATCGCTTTTTTTCAACAGATATTATTTTTATTGAAGGTTATAAAAGGGAAAGTTACCCAAAAGTAGTATTAATAAGAAGTGAGGAAGATCTGAATTTACTCGATTCATTAACGAATATTATTTGTGTGATCAGCCATTTTGAGATTGAAGAGGGTAGATTGAAAGATTATCAATATTTCCATCTTTATGATGAAGAAAATTATTTAGATTACTTGATGAATGAAATGTCAAAAGGTAATTTCATAGAGGATTAAAAAAATAGATGAAAATAAATGGTTTATTTTGAAATGAGGAATTTAATTGTTTGAAGAGTTTTTAATTCCCCTTAAGATTTCCATTAAGGTTACAATCGTGGCAGGATTTATCGTTATTATTTTAGGGACTATAGCTGGAAGAATTCTCTCTATGAAATCCTTTAAAGGTAAAACACTTCTAGAAACAATTTTAATGTTACCTTTAGTTCTTCCTCCTACAGTTGTAGGGTTTTTACTATTAGTCATTTTCGGAAGACAAAGCTTCATTGGAAAAATGATTGAATGGGTATTTAAACAACCAATTGTTTTTACATGGTGGGCCGCTGTAATTGCATCCATTATTGTAGCATTCCCACTTATGTATCAATCTGCAAAAACTGGATTTCAAGGTGTAGACAATGAGATTGAAGAGGCAGCTAGAGTTTGTGGTGCAAATGAATGGAATGTTTTTTTCTTAATTTCAATTCCACTTTCATTAAAAGCCATTATCTCAGGAAGTATATTAAGCGTTGCAAGAGTACTAGGGGAATTCGGTGCTACACTTATGTTTGCTGGAAACATACCTGGAAAAACACAAACTGTCCCGACAGCAATTTATTTAGCAATTGATGTTGGAAATATGAAAATGGCTTGGCTATGGGTGCTTTCAATGATCGTAATTTCTTTTATTATGCTGTTAGTCGTACAGTTGAAACAAAAATGATTTTGGAGATTGGTATTGTCTCAAATTAGTATATAATGCTGTATGTAGGGCGTTTTTCCTTTTTATTCCAAAAAATTAATTTACATAAAATAAAACCCAGTTTTACAATTAGAAGTTAAAAAAATGAGAGGGTGGAAGGTATGGCAAATAAAGTTGAGTTAATTAACCTTGCAGTAGGATTACCGAGTAAAATGGAATATGGCGAAAACAAAGAAATGATAACGGGTATTTGTAAAGAAGGAATAGAAGAGGTTTACTTATCGAAAGAAGGCTTTAAAGGTGATGGAGTAGCTGACTTAAAACATCACGGTGGGCCAGACCGAGCTGTATGTGTATATCCATATGAACATTACGAACTTTGGGAAAAAGAGTTTAATCTAAATTTACCACTTTCAGCATTCGGAGAAAATATTACTGTCACAAATATGTTAGAAAAAGAAGTATGCATTGGCGATATCTACCAAATTGGCGAAGCGATTATACAAATTACTCAAAGCAGAATACCTTGTGACACAATTACAAGAAGAACGAATGTAGCACTTAAGAGAATCGTAGAAACTGGATTTACAGGCTACTTATGCCGTGTATTAAAAGAGGGAACAATCAGAAAAGATTCGAATATTGAATTAATCGAAACTCAAAAAAATAAAGTTTCCGTTCTTTATTGTAACGAGATTTATTTCCATGATCCAAAAAATGTTGAAGGAATAAAAGCGATATTGGAAGTTCCTGAGTTAGCCGAGGATTGGAGAATTCGGTTAAATAAGCGTTTGGAGAGTTTAGTTTAAATAGTAGTTTACGGGAAGTCGCCTTTTGCTAGAGCGGCTTCTTTTTATATTAAAAGTCTTTTTTATATTTAGATTCCTCCTAGAAATAACTACTAATACAATCTCATTTTCTATTATATGGAAAATTGACATCATTCCATTTTTACGAGTATAAATCATTCAAATTTATTTTTGAAATGCAAAAGAACATCTATCCTATTATAGGCAGGGACAGATGTTCTCGTAAAAGAAATTGAAGATTATCCTATCATTCAATCAATTCCTAGTAGAGGAAAAAAAATCGATTTTCCTTTTTTCCGTTTTTTGAACTTAAAAGTTCCACCATCTGTCACTACGACGTCCGGAATTATCTCGTCTTTCATCGTCGCAACGATCTACTGCACGACAGAAGTCTTCTTGATCAACTGTGATTCTCGCATTAAACGTAACCTCGTTATTTCTTCTATTATTTCTATTATTATTTCTATCATTAAATCTTTCGTTATTTCTATCATTAAAAAATCTTTCATTATTTCTATCATCAAAAAATCTCTCGTTATTTCTCTCATTATTTCTTCCATTGTTACAGTTGCAACTCATTATAACACTACCTTTTCCTTTAATTTCATCCCGATATCTTATGATTGGACAAGCAAAATGATATGGACAAGTGTTTGATTTTAATAAATATGTTAATCATTTTCATGGATTTATTTAGCTTAGGATTGCAGAAATCGATTAAATAGGTATTAAATTTACGGAAAAGGAAGTCGCTCGAGGGAGAGGGGCTTCTTTTTTTTGTACATGTTTCATAAGTATATATGGATTAAAAATATATTTCGTCAAATAAATCATGTTATTAATCGCATGATTTTCTTTAAAAATTGTTTCTATATACAAAAAAAGTAAGGAGAGCTTCTAACTACTTTAAATAATGTAAGGTTTAACTAGTTGATCTTAATTGGAGGTAATGGCGAATGTTAGGTGCAATCGAGGCAGGTGGAACAAAGTTTGTTTGTGCAATCGGAGATGAAAATGGCAATTTAATTGAGCGTATTCAATTTCCAACAACAGTGCCAGAAGAAACGATTTCACAAGTAGTTGAATTTTTTAAGAACTATCCTATAAAAGCAATTGGTATTGGATCATTCGGTCCGATTGATGTAAACGAGAAGAGCTCTACTTACGGATCGATTACGTCAACTCCTAAAATGGCTTGGCAGGGCTTTCCTTTCGTACAAGCAATTAGTCAGCATCTTTCTGTTCCAATTGGATTTAATACGGATGTGAATGCAGCTGCACTAGGTGAAGCTACTTTTGGTGCAGCAAAAGGGTTAGATAGCTGTTTATATATAACAATTGGTACGGGTATAGGAGCTGGAGCTGTCGTAAATAGTCATTTACTTCAAGGAATCACACACCCTGAAATGGGACATATATTAGTGAGACGTCATCCAAATGATGAGTTTGTAGGGAACTGTCCATACCATCGTGATTGCTTAGAAGGCTTAGCTTCTGGACCTGCAATTGAAGCACGTTGGGGACAAACAGGTTCAAATCTGATCAATCGAAAAGAGGTTTGGGATTTAGAAGGATATTATATTGCCCAAGCACTTATGCAATACATATTAATTCTTTCACCTAAGAAAATCATTCTTGGTGGGGGCGTAATGAATCAAATGGAAGTTTTTGAAAGTGTTTACAAATATTTGAAAGAGCTAGTTTGCGATTATGTTAGTTTACCAGAATTGAATGAGTATATTGTACCACCTAGTTTAGGAAATAACGCTGGAATTATCGGAGCTCTTATGCTTGCACATAATGCTTTAAATAAAAATGCACTAGTTTAATTAGCCTATAGGAGGAAATTAGTATGCAACCATTATTTTTAAAACCAGTATTTAAAGAACGAATTTGGGGTGGAACAGCTTTAAAATCAGATTTTAACTATAATATACCAAATGAAAATACAGGTGAATGCTGGGCAATTTCAGCTCATCCTAACGGTGCATCCATTATTGAAAATGGACCATTTGCAGGTATTGCATTAAATGAATTATGGAAAAAGCAACCGGAGTTATTTGGTCACCCAAAGGAAGACGGTTTTCCACTTTTAACGAAAATATTAGATGCAAATATGGATTTATCTGTTCAAGTACATCCTGAAGATTCTTATGCTAAGGTTAATGAAAATGGTGATCTCGGTAAAACAGAATGCTGGTATATTCTTAACTGTAAAGAAGATGCACATATGATATTTGGCCATAATGCCAAAACAAAAGAAGAACTAATTAACCAAATTAAAGAAGGCGAGTGGTCAAATTTACTTCGCCGAGTAAAAATTAAGCCAGGTGATTTTTTCTATGTCCCAAGTGGTACCATTCATGCATTATGTGAAGGAACTCTCGTATTAGAAACACAACAAAGCTCTGACACAACTTATCGGGTTTACGATTATGACCGAAAAGACCATGATGGAAATTTAAGAGAGCTTCATTTAAATAAAGCAATTGATGTAACAACAGTTCCTCATCAAGAAACAGAAGTGGAATTTAAGACAGAGGAAAAAGAAAATTTAAAGATTAATACATTTGTAGATTCGGAATTTTTCACCGTATATAAATGGGATATTACTGGTAAAGCTTATTTAACTTATAAAGATCAATATTTACTTTTAAGTGTAATAAACGGTAATGGAAAACTGATCCATAGCGGAGAAGAATATAGTTTATCAAAAGGCTTGAACTTCATCATACCTGTTGGATTTGGGGAATTTGTTTTAGATGGAGATTGTGAAATAATTGTTTCGCATACTTAAGAAATAAGGGAAAACAAAGACATCTCTTCAGAGGATTCCCAGACTGAATGCAAGCGTTTGCCTAATGAGGCGTGAATTTAACTAAGACGTATAAAGCACCACAGAAAGGCGAGGCAAAGAAGAAAACGAGCGTTTATTTTAAAAAAAAGGCAGCTTATTAGCTGCCTTATTAAAATTCAACTTCACTAGTAGTTTTAGGATTAGCTAACCAGCGCAGTGTCTGATTATGGTGTTTAATAATTTGCTCTGCTGTAAGCTCATCTGAATCCCATGTACTATGAGCATCTGTAACAAGTGTAACTTCATAGCCATTTCCAAAGGCGTTTCTAGTCGTTGTATCAACACAGATTTCTGTTTGAATTCCCGCCATGACTAAGTGATTAATTTCTTGTTTTGCCAGCTCTTCTTTTAAATTCGTATTAAAAAATGAGTCTGGTGTTTTTTTATGTATAATGATATCTCCATCAATTGGAGCAATATCTGACTGAATTTCCCAACCAGGTGTACCGTATTCAAGTGGAGAGCCCTCTTCAGAATGCTGTATATAAAATATTGGCGTATTCGTAGCTCTTGCTTTATCGATCAATTTGTTTAGATTATTTAATAATGTTTCTCCGTTATATACCGGATTAGATTCGGAGAACATAAAAGCCTGTACATCAATTACTAAAAGAGCTGTTTTTTTCATTAATTAATCTCCCCTTAGAATTGGATATTTTTTACACCTTATAGAAGAAAATATATCATTATTAACAGTAGAGGAGAAGGGTTATTTTCAGAAAATTTTTGCTTGTTGTTATTTAAAACTATTTTTCGGATAGTTGGATACCGTGCCAGCTACTTACATCACATTGGCCAAATTCATTACTACCTACAGCTACAACTGTTCCATCTGATTTAAGTCCTAGAGTATGTGTGCAACCCGCCGAAATCGCTACAAAATCGCACCAGTCACTTACATTACATTCGCCATGTCTCTTCAATCCGGTAGCCATAACTGAGCCGTCCGCTTTAAGTCCAATCGTATGATTACTACCAGCCGAGATCGCAACAATGTCGTGCCATTCGCTTACATCGCATTGACCATCCTTATTCAATCCGATAGCAACAACCGTGCCGTTTGATTTAAGCCCGACCGTATGAAGATAACCCGCAGAAACCGCAACAATATCATGCCACTCACTCACTTTACATTGGCCATACCGATTATTGCCTACAGTTGTAACTGTGCCATCCGATTTAAGTCCGACAGTATGCCAGTCACCTGCCGCAATCCCAACAATGTTGTGCCACTCACTTACATTGCACTGACCATCGTTGTTTCGACCTACAGCTACGACCGTACCATCTGATTTAAGTCCAACGGAACGACGCCAACCAGCCGCAATTGCCACAATATCGCACCAGCCGCTTACATTGCATTGTTCATGCTTATTCCATCCTACAGCAACAACCGTTCCGTCGGATTTAAGCCCAATCGTATGAGAATTACCCGTGTGAGCGTTACCAGCAGCAACCGCAACAATATCGCGCCAATCGTTTACTTCCAGTTTGCCATATTTATGATCACCCACAGCTGAAACAGTACCATCTGATTTAAGCCCGACGGAATGACGATAACCTGCTGCTATAGCATCTTTAGTCCACTTTTTCACTTTTAACTCCGTTTTGTTCGGTGAAGGATAATCCATGTTTTTACCTCCAATTACTAACAGGATTTAAATCGTAATTCTAATTAAAAATCTTAAGATTTAATCAAATACACTACTTTTAATCTACAATCTTTAAACCCATCAATGCTGCAAATTGAACGGCTTGAGTTGATGAAACTTTACAGCCATTTAGATTACTAATTGAAACGGTTAATTCATTAAAAGTAGAACTACTAATATCAATACCATTAAGAGAGGTTTGTTCAAAATTTGCTCCATCAAGATCACATCGATTAAAATCAATTTTCTTGAATTTACAATCATAAAAATCAGTACTTTTTAGAACAGAGTCACTAAAAATTACTTTTTCTAGTTTTGAATCTCCGAATAGGGACAAATTTAAAACAGAATTTTCAAACTGTACATTTCCGATGCTAGATTCCGTAAAATTTGCACCAACTAATTTACAATTTTTAAAGATAACTTTGTGGATAGAAGAATTTCTCATATTGCAATTTGATAAATCACAGTCTTCAAAATATACATCAGTCATACTGATATTTTTAAAATCAGTATTCGTAAATTTACAATTTTTGATAACGGCTTTATATAAATATACTCGATCTACAACTTCATTTTCAAAAACAGATCCAGAAATCTCACACATTCCTAATTCTGGATCCTCTTCATAAAAAATATCATAAAAATTTCTAGTTATTAATTCTTTGGGGATAGTAGGTGTATCAATTTTCATAGTGATTCCTCTCTTTAAATAAGTTGGATGAAACTTACATCCATTAGATTTGTTACTCAATACTATAAAGAACTTTGAGTTTTAAAAAAAGACTTTTAATTTTATTAGGTCTGTGTACAAAACAGCTTATTTTTTCTTGGTCTTAATTAGATGGCTTATTCCAGCTTGCCATTAAAAAAATCGAAATCTTTAAAACTTCCATATTTATACTAGGATACTTGTCCAATCTACTTTCTAGTATTTTGAATAAATTATATTAAAATATCAGGAGGTGATTTTATGCATTCAATCCGTCCGGTTGCTAGTGTAACTGAAAGACAAAGATCTTTTAATAGATTAGAAAATGCACAAGCAGAAGTTCAAAGTTTAGTAATTCGCGATTCACACACTGTTACAGTTGCTCAAACTGAAGCTCAAGCTTTAGTTTTAGTACAAGCTTCACTACAAGCTGCAATTGAAGCTGTAATTCTTATTTTTGGTGATGATCCAAGAATTAGTCAATTACAAAGAGTTGCTCAATCCTTAGAAAACCTTCAATTACAATCACAATCTGTTGTAATTGAAAATTCAGATGGAATTGTTGTCACACAAACTGAACTGCAAATTGAAGTAGTTATTCAAGCTGCAATTCAATTATTAGCACAATTAGTAGCAAAACTTGGCTAATATATTTGGAGAAGAAAAGGACAAAATTTAAATGTCCTAAACCTATTCAAATTTATTAAATGATTTTTGCTAGGGTTTATGACTTTTTTTGAAGCTGCTGGTAGTCTCCCGTCTTCAAAGAAAGTTATCCTGATTTAGATTTTAATACCATCTATTTTTATCAATCCGACAAAAATAGATGGTATTTTAGTGTTCATCTATCATTAATTATTAATAATAAAAACAATAGTATCGCTTCACGCTACATATTCTTTGTTTTAAAATAGTAGAAATAATAAAAACTTTAAAAGGGGGTAGAGTAGATGAATATTAAAACAACTGAAGTAAATGGACATCTAATTGCAATCGCCAATGTAGATTCAGTAATTCTTACAGATGAGCAAAGTGCTTTAGATCTTCTTATGACAATAAGCTATAATCATAAAAGTAGTCGTATAGCACTTACCAAGGAAGCAATTTCAGAAGATTTTTTCAATCTTAGTACAAAACTTGCAGGTGCGGTGCTTCAAAAATTCGTTAATTACAATATTAAGTTTGCGATTATAGGTGACTTTTCCAGTTATACAAGTAAGTCACTAAAAGATTTCATTTATGAATGTAATAAAGGGAATAATGTATTTTTTGTTTCAACAGAACAAGATGCAATTGATCGATTATCTAAAGCAAACTAATCACTATTTTTGACAAAATATAAAATGATCATCGTTGTTCCAAACGTGTAGATGATCAGCACGGTATCCGCGAAGCCATAGTACACCATTAATTCGTCTAATGTAAAAACCTTTCGGAAAATCTTCATCTTCAGATAGTGCCTCAGATGCAATTGTGATTGAACCGGATGGAGCTTGATATTGCTTTTTAGAATTCCCTATAAAAAAACCTTCTGGTTGATCTAAATACGATAGTCTTATGTAAGGTCCTAGTTCAAGAGGGCACAATTCCAAATTTAGTTCCTTTGCTTTTTGATATATTTGAGGTGTTGTAGCTCCTTCTAAAAATCCAAGATTACCAACTGTTAGTTCAACTGTTTGAAGGCTATACTTTGTATTTGATACTGTAAAGTGATCATCTTTTAATAGCATCTCACCATATTCATTTATCGAGATAGAGGCTTGTTGTAGTTTCTCGTTTAACTGTGATTTCGTATGGCCACCAATCTCTACTATTCTAGTAATATATGGACAATTAGGGTATATTTTTTCTTTTTCAATCTGCATTTTGTTCTCTCCTACTTCATATTATTGTGCTTAAACTATTCAATAGTTGTCGATAAATTTCCTTGTTAAACTAAGAGATAATAATAGGTCTTGAAGTTTATGATGAACAGATGAGTAAAAATTTAAAAAGAAATTGGAGTTGAATGTTGATGAAAACAATCGGACTGATCGGTGGTATGAGTTGGGAATCTTCGTTACTGTATTATCAAATTATGAACGAACGTGTGAAAGAAAAGCTAGGTGGTCATCACTCCGCAAAAAGCTTACTGTATTCAGTCGATTTTCAAGAAATTAAAACGCTTCAGTTTGAGGATCGATGGGATGAGTTAACGAAAATTATGATTGATATTGCTAAAAAGCTGGAGACAAGTGAGGCAGATTGTCTTGTTATTTGTACGAATACAATGCATAAGATGGCAAAGGAAGTTGAAGAATCAGTCAAAATTCCTTTATTACATATTGCTGATGCAACTGCTAAAGAAATTGTTAATAGCGGAATTAAAAAAGTTGCTTTGTTAGGAACAGCATTTACAATGGAGCATGATTTTTATAAAGGAAGATTAATTGAGCAGTTTGGTTTAGATGTTATCGTCCCAAATGAAGCTGAAAGAAAACGAATACATACTATAATTTATGAAGAACTATGTCTCGGAATTGTAAAAGAGGAATCTAAGCAAGTTTATTTAAACATTATCGATCATTTAATTGAACACGGAGCGGAAGCGGTTATTTTGGGATGTACTGAAATAACGATGTTAATTTCTCAGGAAAATTGCAGGATCCCTGTCTTCGATACGACAAGACTTCATGCAGAAAGTGCTGTGGATTTTGCTTTAGGTATTCAATAATAAAAGAAACCCGCAAGGTATAAAATATTTCCTTGTGGGTTTTATAAGAAGGAAGTTTAGGAAAGTAAATAAAAAGTAGATGTTATTTCTATCTGAAATAACACCTACCTTATTTGGACCGAAATCTACATAAATGAAATTTTTCATAATAGCTTGTATTACTTTTAAAATCAATTCGGGGGAATAAGTGGAAAGGAAAGTTTAGGAGAAGAAGTTTCGAATTGAAAAGTACTAATTTTAGATTAAATTTAAGGCTAGAAGAAGTAATTATAGGGATGACTTTATAATCAGTAATAAAATGTTGTAGAAAATCTTCGTTACATAGACTCGGTAATAAATGTGATCAAAAAATACATCTAATGAAATAGATATTATATTAAATGGTCGAAAGCAAGAGTTTGTTCTAGACACTGAACTATTTTGTACAAGTTTTTTTATGAAAAAAAGAGGAAAAAATAAAAAAACTACGAACTATTATAATTACTAATTCATTCGTTAATCGAAGTACTTTTTTCATTGAAAATTGGATATGTATTTTATTAAGTAAGTTTGTTAACAATACGAAAATTAAATAAAATTTACTAAAGAGGTGTAGTCAATGAGCTTCCATGATCCAAACGAATTTGATGAATTGATACCAAATGATACCGATTTAAATTTTATTAAGAAATTTCCAGAAGTTGAAGAAGCGATTGGAATTGATGAAATTCTGAAGTGGTTAGAAGATTAACGAAATAAGAATATTTAAAAATAAAAAAGTACTTTCTAGATTTTTAGAAAGTGCTTTTTTTCATGATCGATTAAGATAAAAGAATCAACCTTGTTAAAGAGGATGATTCTTTTTTTGATAATTTCTGTATGAGTAATTCGGAATATTATAGGGAAAAAGTCAGGTAGGAAATTTCAGTGGATAAATAGTAAGAACCAATGGATATTTGATTATTTTGATACTTTCTATTTTGAATTAAAGTCTTATTTTGGATTAAGAGTGTGTAATTCCACCTATAGTATGACTTCTTAAAAGGTATTACTTTCCTATATATAGAAGTAGTCTGAGTGAATATTTTGTAAGGGTTTTCATTTTAGTTTTTTGCTTTAATTAACGTTTGATCAAAATGCACTTAACTAAGGAGGCTAATTAGAAATGATGAAAAATCAGTTTGATACAAAGTTGATTCACGAAGGCTACAAAACTAGTGAGTATAACGGGAGTTTAACTCCTCCATTATTTCATACGTCTACCTATACATTTCCTACTGCACAACATGGAGAACAGTCCTTTGCTGGAGAAAGAGATGACTTTATTTATTCAAGGTTAGGAAATCCAACCGTTCAGATTTTGGAAGAACGAATGGCTGCCTTAGAAGAAGGAGAAGTAGCGTTAGCATTTGGTTCTGGAATGGCTGCTGTGTCTGCTACAATTCTCTCTTTAATTAGCACCGGTGAGCATATCTTATGTTCAAAAGGCATATACGGATGTACGTATGGTTTTTTAGAAATGCTTGAGAGCAAATTTGGAATTGAACATAACTTTTGTGAAATGGATACGGAGGAAGAAATTCAAAACTTAATCCAAGAAAACACGAAAGTTATCTTTATCGAAACTCCGATCAACCCTACAATGAAAGTCATTGATATTGAAATGGTTGTCGAAGTTGCAAAGAAAAATAATATTAAAGTAGTAGTTGATAATACATTTTGTTCACCTTATTTACAAAAGCCATTAACACTAGGCTGTGACATTGTGCTACATAGTGCAACGAAATATATTAGTGGTCATGGTGATGTAGTTGCAGGAATTGTTGTTTGTAAAACAAAAGAGCTAGCTGATCGAATGATCCCCATCCGAAAAGATATAGGAGCAATTATGTCACCATTTGATGCATGGCTTCTGCTTCGAGGATTAAAGACATTAGCAGTTCGAATGGACCGTCAATGTGAAAATGCAAAAAAGATTGTTTCATTTTTACAATCACATCCAATGGTAAAGAATGTATTTTACCCTGGAGATTTTAAAAGTCAAAATTATTTTATTGCAAGTAAGCAAATGAAAAAAGGTGGAGGAGTCTTCGCATTTACGTTTGACGGGACAAAGGAAGAAACACAGGAATTTATTAACCATTTAGAAATGATAAAAATAGCAGTAAGTCTAGGAGATACAGAGACACTAGTACAGCATCCGGCGACGATGACACATGCAGTCGTTCCAAAAGAGTTGCGAGAAAAAATGGGCATTACAGAAAATATGCTACGCATGTCAGTTGGTTTAGAAGCATGGGAAGATATCGTAGCCGACTTACAACAAGCTTTACTTAAATCTAGTAGCAATACAGTTTGTTAATCAAGGGTTGATGAAAAAGTACTTTCTAAATTTTCTTAGAAAGTACTTTTTGTTTTAGCTAATTGGAAAATTAACAATTTCATAAATAATATTTTTATCAATCCTAAACTCAATGGCAAAATGTGGATCAAAATCGATGAGTTGATGGACTGTTATATATGAATCATGAATTTCATTAATGCAGACAACATAATGATAAATTAGAGTTTTTACGATGACTACCTCACCTTTAAACTCTTTTGCAAGACGATTAATCCTTTTTTCTGTATGAGGAGACGTACTTTCAGCTACAGTTATATAATGTCTCTTTGCCTGCCATGACTCATCACTTGTAAAATCTCCTTGCTCATTTCTTGAAGAAACACTTTTACAAGATAATTTACCAATTTCAATCACCAACGCTAAATCAATTCTAATTTGTCTGAACACCTCATCAGATGCCAAAATGATCATATTTAATGAATGGTCTTCATTAATTGAAACTAATCTTCCTCTATAATTAAATAAAAACGTCTCTAAAAAAACCTTTTTCCCAATTAATTTCTTAGCTCTTTTTAAAATATGACTTCTATTCTCTAGTGAAGTGCTTTTAGAGATGCTAATTCCATGTTGTTCCGACAATAGTAGTTAACCTCCATAAATTTGATACTACATTTTATGAAACGAATCATACACATCGAAACGGTCAATTTCATTAGTTAAAAAAATTAATAGGACGAGCAGTCTTCAAAGGAAAGATTTTTAAGATTTTTGATATAAATAGGGGGTATATCTAGTCAAAATCGTAATATTTTATAATAATGTCGTTGTGAAATTGCATGTTTGATTTGATTTTTTTGCTCAATAAACGGTTTTACTTGAACGTAGTATGGGTATATTTTTAGTTTAATTGCGTTTTTCATCTTTTAATTGCATTTCTAAAATTTTTAATTGCGATTCCGGGTATTTATTTGCACTGGCTTGAGTAACTCAGAACGAATACACAATCAATAAAAAAAATCCAGCAAGCCCTCATAAAAATGGACCACTAGATTTTTTAAACCAACCTACTTATTCAAAGAATCAATAATCGGATAAAGCTCTTCTAAATGAGTAATTTCATATGTAGGTACAACTTCATTTCGTTCTTTATGATGCCTATTAATCCAAACGTTTTTCATTCCAATTCTGCTTGAGCCTAAAATATCAGTCATAAGATTATCTCCAACCATAACGACCTCTTCTTTTGATAGTTCCATTAATGATAAGGCATGTTCAAAAATACTTGGATCAGGTTTGCCTTTTCCAAAGTCTCCAGAAATTAGGATTTGATCAAAATATTCTTTAATCTTTGGTGTAATTGAAAGCTTCGTATGTTGCAAATCAGGGGAGCCATTTGTTAGTAAGAGTAGTTTATATTGTCCATTTAATCGATCGAGCACATCAAATGTTTCATCGTATACAAAAGGGTTTCCTTTGCGTTCTTCAGGGAATGTTTCAGCTAATAAATGACCAAATTCTCGATCATCGATTCCAAATGCTTTTAATCCAAGCGTCCATGCATTTTTTCGATAGGTAGGAGAATTCGCCTTCATTTTTGGAAATTGATCATGATCATCTAAAAAATTCCCCCAAAGTCCTTCGAATGGATTGATGCCAATTAATTTTGTAAATTCGTATGTATCGTATGATTCATAAAGCTTTCTAGCCTCATCACGAACGGCATTTTCAAATTCAGTTGAATCAATACCGTATTTTTCTGTAGCAAGCTTACATGTCTTTTCAAATGCAACTTGAACGCTTTTTTGGTCCCAAAGTAATGTGTCATCCAAATCAAAAATGATTCCTTTAATCATAAAAAAGCCCCTCCTAATGAACTGTATAAATTATCCACTATCGTACTAGGAAAATATGAATTAGTAAATAGGAAGCTACTAAAATTTCACTTTTTTTTAGTTACAATGTAAGGTTTATTTATTTTAAATTAATAATATAGTACAAATGACGATTAAATGGAATATAATACCTTGTTGATTTTCTTTTAATTAATGATGAAAAGAGTGAGTATATGTCATTTGAAGATTTTGTAAACTGTCATTCAATGCAAATTAATACGAAGGCGGTCTTCGATAAACAAAATAAATTGATGCGATATTCGCTTACAAGAACTTGGGATGAATCAAAGAAGAAAGCTACTCTTGTATTACTTAATCCTTGTCGAGCAAATCATCTAAAGAGTGATTATATTTTGGCGAGATGTCTTAACTTTTTTATAGATTATAAGAAAGGTAACTTCGGATCGCTAGAACTAGTAAATCTTTTTGCATTAATGGAACCGGATTCAACAAAGCTAAAAGGAAAAGAATGCGAAGTTGGCGAACATAACGATGAAGCAATTAAATTAGCGATTAGTAACGCAGACATTATTATAGTAGGTTGGGGTTCAAGTAAACGATTTAAATGGCGAATAAAAGAAGTTCTAGATCTGCTAGAACCTTATAAAGATAAATTATATAATTTTTGTGATGATTCAAATCGGAAGGATATATTGATTCACCCAGTTATTTTAGCGGAACGACATTGGTTAGAAAAATTAAATTTTGAAGCACTTTACGAATGGACTACAAAAGATTAATCATATTAATGTTTCTCAAGACAACTCATTTTGGGTTGTTTTTTTATTGCTTGAAAATTCAAACTTATATTTATAAGTATTGTTATAATAAATTGAGCATTAAGTTAAGTTCATGGCAGAAAGCTACACTTTAAATTAATAAACTTTATTTAAATTGCCGCGGCTTTCTAGAAACTCAAGTATTACTTGAGTCCATTTTTGCTCAATTCAAGTAACACTTGATTTTAACTATTCAATTAACTAGATACAATGAAATTAACTTTTAAAAAGAGGTGATATAAATGTTTGATATGAAAAAAGTAGGTAGACAAATCGCTCAATTAAGAAAAGCAAACAAGATTACACAGATGAAGCTAGCTGATCAATTAGGTGTTAGCTTTCAAGCAATTAGTAATTGGGAACGTGGAGAGACAATGCCTGATATTTCAAAACTACCCGAGCTTGCTGAAATATTTAATGTAAGCATTGATGAAATTTTAGGAAATGAAAAAGGTGTTAAGTTGATTAATAATTTAATTGAAAAAGAAAATCCTGATTCTTCAATTGAGTTAGAAGTTGAAAAAGAAGATTTTATAAATGTTGCTCCGATTCTTAATATCGATCAAGCAGACTTAGTATTTAGAAACGTTGAGAACGACCTTACGATTATTGATACAGCGAATATTGCTCCATTTGTTAGTGAAGAACTAATCGATGAATGTGCAAAGAAAGAATTTGATTCGAATGGAATTAAAGAATTATCAAGGATCGCACCTTATATTAGTAACGATGTAATTGATGAATTTGCGAAGAAAGAGTTTGAGTCTAATGGAATTGAAGAATTAACACGAGTTGCACCGTTTATATCTCAAGAGTTAATTGATGAATTAGCGAAAAAAGAGTTTGAAACGAATGGAATAAAAGGATTTACAACTTTGGCGCCATTTATTAGTAAAGAAGTAATGAATGAATGCGCAAAGAAAGAGTTTGAAACAAATGGAATAAAAGGATTAACTCGGGTTGCACCATTTATCAGCGAAGAAGTAATGAATGAGTGTGCAAAGAAAGAGTTTGAAACGAATGGAATAAAAGGATTAACTCAGGTTGCACCATTTATTAGCGAAGAAGTAATGAATGAGTGTGCAAAGAAAGAGTTTGAAACGAATGGAATAAAAGGATTAACTCAGGTTGCACCATTTATTAGCGACGAGATCATCGATGAGTGTGCAAGGAAAGAGTTTGAGTTGAATGGCATAAATGAAATAACATCAATGGCAGCATTTATCAGTGACGAAATAATTGATGAATGTGCAAAGAAAGAGTTTGAAATAAATGGTATAAATGGACTAGCTCGGGTGGCCCCATTTATTAGTGATGAAATAATTGATGAATGCACAAGAAAGAGTTATGAATTAAACGGGATCAAGTCATTAACACCAATCTGTCCATTTATTGAAGGTGGCCTACTTAATGAACTTGCTTTAGATGCTATATCAAAACATGGCATTAATGAAATTTTGTCAGTGATTCCATTTTTAGATTCAAAAATTGTAAAAAATGCAGTAATTAAATAAGTTTCAAAATGAACTTGTTTTTACTTTCAGGGGTCGCAATTAGGACCCTTTTTTATTTTTTCTAGACATTTTATTAATAAAAAAGGATATTTTCTGGACAATTCAGTAATATCCTTTATCATATAATTAGTAAAAATAATGAAAAGGTGACTTTATGAAAAAATTACTTGTTATCGGGGCTTTCGCAATCTGTCTAATTATTTCTGCACAAACAAATCCGTCTAAAGGAGAGTTTGTCACTTGGGCAAAGGATCAACTTAAATTGGAATCAAAAAACAAATATATTGATTTCGGGATTGACTTATTAGGTGAAAACCTTATTAGTAAGGTTACAACTAAAAAAGATTATGTCTTTTTTTCAGTTTACGAGGTGAAGGCTTTAGACAAGGAAATAAAAGTGGTCGGTTTATTTAATCACTTTATTCCAATTTCAAAAAAATAAATTATGAAGAGTTAGTGGAAAACTTTGATTGCTTGTATATAATAGAGGAATAAAGTTAAAAGAGGTGGAAAGAATGAGCAAATCAAAAGCAAGAAAATTACGGGACAAACTAGTTAGAGAAGGTAAACGAAATCCAGAAATAAGTAGAAGTTCATTTGCGATGTTAGATTTAAATACGCGTAGAACAAAAACGAAACAAGAAAAATTAAATCAAGTTAAACATAAAAAACAGTCCTTTGGAAAAGATGATTTTCATACAAAGGACTGTTTTTATTTAGATGCTGTTCTTATTGTTGTGTAGCAGGCGCTTTTTTTACTTTATTAGCGAATTTAACTGTTAGATTTGTTTTATATACGTTGTACTCAACTTCAAATTGATCATATTTTGCATTGAATTTTTTAAGTGCTGCAGTAGAATTATCAAGAGCAGTTTTAGCTAGTTTATCATCTCTTTTCTCAATTGCATCATATAATTTCTCTTGATCTCTCTCATCAATCTCATCTGGATAATCATAATAATTATCATTATATTTCTCAATCATATTCTCAACATCAGTTTGTATTTGATGGTATGTTGGGAAATCCATAATAAGAACATCATATGCATAGTTAATTATTTCTTCTTCTTTATTATTGAATCCATCAATATGCTGCTTTGCTAAGTCAGTTTCAGTTAAAAAGTTTTTATATTCAACAGGTAATTTTTTACGAATATAAATTTCATTTTCAGTATAAATTTGGTCTTCGATATCGTATACATATGACTCAATCGTATCATATGTGTGGTTTTGGTAATTTCTAATTGCCATCAATTTATTTTTTTGAGTTGTAAAGTATGTTTTAGCACCCTTTGAATCTACTTTTTTAATATATGTATTAAACTGTGCTGTTACTTTTTTCATATCTACTGCTGCATTGTCTTTTCGCGCTTTATCAATTCTTGTTTTAAAGCTCGCTGTTTTTTTCACCAGTTCGTCTTTACCTGTATATCCGTACTTATTAAATAAAGTAACATCAGTTTGTAGTTCTTTATAATAATCATAAACATCTTGATCTGTATAATAGATTTCACTTTTTAAGTTGTTTAGTACTTTAATATAAGAGCTTACTTGTTTTTTTAAATCATTTTGAGCTTGGACAACTTTAGTATTAGTTGCTGCTTGGGTTTCAGTTGGTAGCATACCTAATAGAATACCTGCTGATAGAGTTGTTGCAGTTGCTATAGTTGCGATTTTCTTAAATTTATTCATCTCGGTCTCCTAATAATATAATATTAAAACTTTTCATATGATTAGTATATTACATGTTACTGAAATATTAAATATATATTAATAGGATTAAAACTAATTTAAATTACCTTTAAATGAAGTTAAATAAATTCACTTCACTTAAAGGTAAATAAATTAAGTGATACAATCATAAACTAGCAAAGTCCATTTTTAGTCTCGTGAGGCATTTACAATTAATTGTGCCATTCTTCTTGGGTAAATTTTTGCAGTTGACATATGATCGCCACTTCCTTGAATAAAACGATAAACTCCTAATCTACTAGCTATATGAGGATACCAACCAGAATTTTCGCCTGGAGGTACTACAGTATCTTCTTGTAAATTTATAAAGCTTCTTGGAGTAGATAATTGGTAAAACGTTTTTAAATCTAGCTTTTCGACAAGGGGCGTAGCAGGTTCAGGCGTTGTCGCATTATAAATTTGCCGCGCAGTTTGTATATCAGCCAAGTTAACAAACACATCACGGAAGTATTGAAATGGTAGTTTGATTGTATTATCAGACGATTGTTTTGCTAAGTCTAAAAGGAATTTTTGTGCTTGAGGTGGAAATTGATCTGCCAGGCTTTCGCCGTCATTTAAAACAAAAGCATTCCAAAAAACTAATCGTTTAATTCGGTCGTGAAGCTGTTCGGCGACTTTTTGAATGACAGTCCCACCAAAGCTGTGACCTATCAAAATAATATTATTAAGCTTATTAGACGTTATATAATGAACAACTTGTTTTGTAATCATCTCATGATTTACATTTTTATCTTTATCTGTACCATGCCCAGGTAACTGTGGTGTGTGAACAATATGTCCCATTTTTTGTAGTTCTCGTGTTATACCGTGCCAAAAGAATGGATCAACCCATGAGCCGTGAACCAAAACGAAAGTGCTTTGAGCATGTTGACGATAAAAAATGTCAGATTGGTCAATTGAATGATGCTGTTGATGAATAGGATATGATTGATATTCGTTATACCAATATTGGTGATAATCATAGTAAGGATTATTCTGATTTGGATTCATATTTTGATTTCTGTAGTTTATAGGTTGAATCATTTCATGGGATTTTTTACTGGTCATGCTAATTAGTCCCTCCTCGTTAATCTTTCTCATCGTATGCACCTATTCGTTAGAAGGTGCCCACTTAACTAATGGAAATATAAGTAAGTAAAGAGGGGAAAATAATATTTTAGGAGGAGAATATTATCAAAAAAGCTATTTTTTTATTAATACTATTGTTAATTGTTTGTACAAGTGTTTACTTTGCAGTGAAAGATAAAGTTTTCCAAGATTCATCAAAATCGAATCCAAATAAAAATACACATCATCAAACGGAGACGGAGACTAATCAATCGAGTCAACTTTCAACGGAAGAAATTTTAAATAATATTCTTTCAAGCGCTAAACAAGGCAAAATTCCAAACCAAAAAAATATAGAAGTAGGGAAGACTTCTTTAAAAGATTTAACGGAGCAGTTTGGGGAATCTACCCAAAAAGATCAGGTGGCTAATGGTACGTACTTAACTTATCAAAAACAAGGATTTGCAGTAGGATATGATCATCAAAATCGAATTTACGAAGTTAGATCATATGATTATAATTTACAAAAAATTCACTATGACGATATTATGAAACAATTAAAAAAGCCAAGTACGGTTAAATATTATAGAGATCAACAAGTTGATCAAATTATTTTAGTTTATGAACTGCCAAATCATATGGAACTGAAGTTTATCTTACCAAGACCAACTAGTGAAAATAATAATCCAATATTGCATCATACGTCAGTATCAATGATTGAGCAGCTTAATCCTAGTACTGGTACTAATCTAGAACAGCTTTTAAATACGATGACACTTCAAGAAAAAATTGGTCAAATGATTATCTCAGGTTTTTACGGAACGAATTACTCAAATAGTTTAAAAGAACTAGTTGAACAATATCATATCGGTGGATTTATTTTTTACAATGAAAATCTAACGAATAACAGTCAAACGGTTAAACTTGTAAATTCAATAAAGGCTGCTAATCGGAATAATCATTTACCGATCTTATTCGGAGTTGATCAAGAAGGTGGAAGGGTATCACGTTTACCAGGAAATCTTGGTCAGATACCGTCAAACGGAATAATTGGAAAGAAAAATAATGGACGGTTCTCATTTGAAATTGGTCAAATATTAGGGGAACAGCTACAAGCTTTTGGGTTAAATATGGACTTTGCTCCTGTTTTAGATGTAAATAGTAATCCTAAAAACCCGGTCATTGGTGATCGTTCATTTAGTAATAATCCAAAAACTGTAAGTAATTTAGGAATCCAAACAATGAAAGGGATTCAATCAGAGAAAATCATCCCAGTTATAAAGCATTTTCCGGGGCATGGTGACACTTCAGTTGATTCCCATTTAGAATTACCAGTTGTAAACAAATCGTATACTGATTTAAAATCATTGGAAATCATCCCATTTAAGGACGCGATCAATCAAAACGCAGATGCTATTATGGTTGCTCATATTTTATTACCAAAAATTGATCCTAAATACCCTGCTTCGATGTCTAAAATAATCATTACTTCAATGTTAAGGGATGATTTAAAATATGATGGAGTGGTTATGACGGATGATATGACGATGGATGCAATTGGAAAAAATTATAATTTAGAAAAAGCAGCAGTTACTTCCATTTTAGCTGGAAGTGATATCATTATGGTTGCTCATGATCCTAACAAAGTAAAAGCTGTTTATAAAGAAATCGAAACAGCCGTGAAAAACAAAACAATTTCTGAAGAACGTATAAACGAGAGTGTAAAACGAATCATTTTACTAAAACAAAAATATAAACTAGATAATCATCAAGTAAAGCCGATGGATCTTCAAAAGCTCTTTGAAAAAACAAATCAATTATTAAATAAGTAGAAAAATTAGCAAAAAAAGGAAATTACCACCTTTTGTCGAATAAATAGTCTAAAAAGGTGGTGTTCATTCTGGGTAGTAAGATTTCAGATGCAGGATTAATGCTATTGGCTATTTTTAATGAACTTCAAGAAAAGGAGCCAGACTTTGAAAAAGGGCTTCATAATGAAGTAGGAGTAGAAATTGATGATGTCGAACCTGCATTAATAGAATTGGAAATGCAAGGATTTATAAACGGTTTAACTTGGATTAAGAGTGATATTGATCAAAAAGAAATTGCTTCATTATTTAATATTTCAATAACACCTACAGGATTAGCTAGAGTAATAGAATTATTAAGATGATATGTATACATAGAAAATGACTACCTCAAATGTTTATGACATTTGAGGTTTTTTGAAAGAAAAAAGGAGGAAATAAAATCCCGATTCTGTTGCTGCACCTGTTGGACAATATAGTCATGTTACAATTGTCCCAAGACATGCAGAGCTAGTTGTTTTATCAGGTCTAGTTTGTCCGGAGCTTAGGGACTACATAAAAATCCCTAGTTTTACTAAGGATTAAAAATAATTTTAATTATGATAAACGCACGCTTGATTTAGAATATACAAGTTCATAGTATTCAGACATTTTTTCTTGTGTTATATTGTATCTTCTTTGAATTTCATTGTGTTCTTCTAATAAGGTTTTTGACCATTCCATTGATTGTCTATCTGTTATCCTACCACTCTTTAGTAACATTTTATTTTTTGCAAATTCTGACCTGAATTTAAGTTCGAATTCTGCAATTTCTACGATTTCTTCAGGAGAATGTTTATCTTCGTTATGGCTAGAAGTGCTATTCATTTTAAGTATGATACCAATTATTACAATTACAATTACAATAAACCAAACCACAATATCACCACCTTTCATTTTCATAATATCATGTATAAATAACTAATAGTTAAACTTTTCCAAAATTTATACGCCTTAAATTTTTGTATTTTCCCTTGGTCTTGTACTATGGTAGGTACAAAACTGTTGGAGCCAATTTCAGTCTGGTAACCCACCTGCAAAAACTTATGCTTATGTATCAGCTTTGTCAAATTCAGACATTAAAATAGAAGTTGAATGGGCAGCAAGATAATTACTCAGTTTGTTACGTTTCTTCAATTGTTATTGATTCAAAACCAAGTATGGTAATGATTGGTATAACATAGCCAACTTTGGGAAACTTAAGTGGAGGTAATTCGGTTCGAAAGCGAGATGAAAAATTGAATGGATGAATTCGAGTCTCAATTAAATCCCACTGTAAGAAAAAATATAACAAAAACACTAACTCAACTTAATTTGAAAATTGAAGGCATGATTGGAAGAATTGAAAATAAAGGATGCGGCATTTTAACTGAATTTGAAAATATCCATCGCGTCTTTAATAATTTACAAATGGATGCAGCCTCATTTTATTTAAATTCATATCTTTCGCCGTATACTGATATCTTTGATGAATTGACAATCACAGTTCAACACTTATCCAAACGTAAACATGGCGGATTAATTGTTGTAAAAAGAGATGACTCACTTGAAGAATTGATGAGTTCCGGGATCCACGTCGGTGCAAAACTATCTCCAGCATTGCTAGAATCAATTTTTTATCCAGGTAGCCCGTTACATGACGGAGCGGTACTGGTTGAAAATAACATGATCATTTCAGCAGGTAATGTACTTCCACTTTCAAAAATTACATACGATAATAAAAAACTTGGAACAAGGCACCGAGCAGCAGTTGGAATTTCCGAACAAAGCGATGCACTTGCCCTAGTTGTATCAGAAGAAACAGGAAACATATCTTTCGCTTATAAAGGAAGCTTATATCCTGTTAAATATGGGGCACCGATCAATTAAAACTGAAACGATCATTTTGATCGTTTTTTTGTTTGGCTCTGTTAAATGGCAGTTTAGTTGCATTAGAAGTTTTAAAATAAATCAATTTTTTTTGATTAATATATTGCATTTATTTGTTAAATTAACATATACTAAATTCATCAAGAAAATTTGATGTAGGAGTAAGCATATGACTGAGATGACACAACAGTTCCTGAAATATGAGCAGAAATTCAAAGCGTTAGCTGATCAGAAGCGTCTAGAAATCATGTATGAGCTTTGCCAAAGAGGAAGTACATGTGTATGTGATTTAACGGAAGCGTTCGATATGACACAATCAAAGCTTTCTTATCATTTGAAAATCTTACTGGATGCAGGACTAATAGTAAAAGAGACCAAAGGTACGTGGAGCTATTACGATTTAAACGATACAGAAGTTAACAACTTGCTTTCAGAAGAGCTTTGTTGTATTTTCCGAAAATCAGATAGCGGTAAACGTAACAGTAATTGTTGTTAATTTTTTTAACTATTAAATCAATTTTTTTTGATTTAACAAATTAAGGGAGGAATTCTGTATGAAATATGTTCATGTAGGAGTTAACGTAACAAATTTAGAGGCATCAATCGTTTTTTATCAAAAGGTATTCGGTTTAGCACCTGTTAAAGTGAAAGAAGGATATGCGAAGTTTCTGTTAGAAAATCCAGGTCTTAATTTCACTCTAAATGTTCGTGATCAAGTTGAGGGTAATCAAGTAAATCACTTTGGTTTTCAAGTTGAAACATCTGAAGAAATCTTAATCCATAAGGAAAGACTAGAAAAAGAAGGTTTCTTTGCACGTGAAGAAATGGGTACAACTTGTTGTTATGCAGTTCAAGATAAGTTTTGGGTAACGGATCCAGACGGAAATGAGTGGGAATTCTTCTATACAAAATCAGATAGTGAAGTTCAAAAAATAGAAAATACGTCTTGTTGTAATACTTCCACTGAATCTAAAGTTAATTCTTGTTGTTAGTGTGAAAAAGGAGAAGAGAATGAAACGATTATCATTTTTAGACAGATATTTAACCCTTTGGATATTCGTAGCAATGGCAATTGGGATAATTCTAGGCATTTCAACCCCTGGATTTGTAGATAGCCTAAACAAATTACAAGTTGGAACGACTTCAATACCTTTAGCGATCGGATTGATTTTAATGATGTATCCGCCACTTGCTAAAGTCCGTTATGAAGAGATTGGAAGAGTATTTAAAGATTTAAAAGTATTATTTCTATCATTAATTCAAAACTGGTTAATTGGACCAGTATTAATGTTTTTATTAGCAATTATCTTTTTGAGAGATTATCCAGAGTATATGGTTGGTTTGATTATGATTGGTTTAGCACGATGCATTGCGATGGTTATCGTATGGAATGATTTAGCTGATGGTGATCGTGAGTATGCAGCTGGATTAGTAGCCTTCAACTCTATTTTCCAAATGATTTTCTTTTCTGTTTACGCATACTTTTTCGTAACAGTATTACCAAAAATTTTTGGTTTAGAAGGTATGTCAATCAATATTACAATGCCAGAAGTTGCAAAATCGGTTTTCATCTATTTAGGAATTCCATTTTTAGCAGGACTATTTACAAGATTGATTCTTGTAAAAGCGAAAGGTAGAGATTGGTATGAAAAAGAATTTATTCCCAAAATCAGTCCAATTACCTTAATTGCATTATTGTTTACAATTGTTGTGATGTTCTCATTGAAGGGAGAAGTAATTGTAGAACTTCCTTTAGATGTTGTTCGTATCGCAATTCCTTTATTAATCTATTTCATCATTATGTTCTTTGTTTCTTTCTTCTTAGGGAAGAAATCGGGAGCAAGTTATGGAGTTTCAACAACTTTAGCTTTCACAGCTGGAAGTAATAACTTTGAATTAGCAATTGCAGTTGCAATTGGAGTGTTTGGAATTAATTCAGGGGCAGCATTTGCAGCAGTAATTGGTCCATTGGTTGAAGTACCCGTAATGATTGCATTGGTTAACGCAGCGTTGTGGATGAGAAGAAAATATTTTGCAAAAGAAACAACAATCTAAATTTAAACAGAGGTGGAATACACATGACAGATAACAAAAAAACAATTTACTTCTTATGTACTGGAAACTCCTGCCGTAGCCAAATGGCAGAAGCTTGGGGGAAACAATATTTAGGAAATGAATGGAATGTCTTATCAGCTGGGATCGAAGCACACGGTGTGAATCCAAATGCAATTAAAGCAATGGATGAAGTTAACATTGATATCCGAAATCAAACTTCAGATGTAATCAATAATAACATCTTAAACAATGCAGATTTAGTGGTGACTTTATGTGGTCATGCGAATGATGTATGTCCAGTAACACCACCAAATGTGAAACGTGTTCATTGGGGATTTGATGACCCAGCAGGTCAAGAATGGAGTGTATTCCAAAGAGTTCGTGATCAAATTGGACTTCGTATTAAACAGTTTTCTGAAACTGGAGAATAGAAAAAGAACCTTCTATCATAGAAGGTTCAGAGTGTTGAAAAACAACTTAGTCAATAGATCTAAGCATATAATTTTAGAAAAAATCTCCTTTGTAGGAAAATTATTACTACAAGGGGGTTT
>NZ_JBHVPN010000013.1:30840-142977 GCF_042887255.1 Gottfriedia sp. NPDC057948 | reverse complement strand
GTATACGCTGCTACTCCATCCGTCACGTAACCGATAACGGTACCAGCTTCATTTACCGGCGGAAATAAATTATTTTTTAGTCCGCACATTTTTACAACATCACTTTCCCAATTCCTTTTCCCAATATCAAATATCCCTGTAGTACAGCCATTTGAAGGATCCACTTGTAGTTTCCCTGACAATTTATAAAGAATCCAATCATTAATCATCGTCATGTAAGTGGCTTTTTCATAAATCCCCGGTAAATTATTTTTTATCCACAAAAGCCTAGGCAGTGCCCCTAATGCAAACATTTGACCTGATAACCTATAAATCTTGTATTCTAATTCAGGATCCAATTCCTTTAATGCTTTGACTTCATCCGAAGCTCGAGCATCTACATTTGCACAAGCCCAAATCTCCTTACCCGTTTCATCATAAAGGACAATTCCTTCCCTCATACTCGTGGCACTTATCGCTTTTATATTTTTTGCGTCAACTCCTGTTTCTTCAATAACAGACTTTACACACTGAACGACTAGCGCCCAGTTTGTTTCCCAATCAAAATCCATAGATCCTGGATACTTTTCATTTGATAAATGGTTCCATTCTATTTGTGAAAACCCAACTTGATTTCCTAATTGATCAAACAAAACAACGCGAATACTACCGGTACCAGCATCAAATGCCAGAATATACGCCATTAATTTATTTCACCTCCATATTGAGTAATGAAATAGATGTAGCTTCATCTGTTATTAACGTCGTAATATACTTTCCTTTTAAAGCTCCATAGATAGAATCAATTTTTTTCTCTCCACCATCCACGGCTATAACATTTAAGGCTCTTAGACTCTTCAAGTCTGTTCCGATTAATCTTTTATGGTGTGGCATATCAATAAATTTGCCATTTCGATCGTAAAATTGACCTAAAATATCGCCGACTGCATTCTGATGTATTATAAAAGTCTTCCTGAATAATCGTGGCATCGGGATATATACCGCCAATACCAACAATGATATATTTTATGAATTTAGCCAGCTCGAGAATGTCCTTTATTGAAGGTTCAGATAAGAATTTTTCTGCCATTTCTTCGGTTGAAGCTAAAAATGGAGCAGGAATTACATGTATATCCTGGAGCTTTACCAAACCACCATCTTTTTGTGGACGATTATGGAGATAGTAATGAATTATTACTAATGGTATGAATACAGTAGTTGGCTTGAAATTCTAAATGACTGATACAGATAGAAATTTTTATCTTTAGTAAAGAATGCTTCTCTTTTTACTTTACTCTTAGTGATATAATCATATTCTTGAAAATTAGCGAGAGTTTCAATTGGGTGTAAGTTAATATCCTCAACGTTTACAACTTCATTTTCGATACAATATTAACAAATTCACCAAGTAACCTTTGATAATTTTTAATGTTTGTCTCCGTAGTGTTGTTAAAACGTCTGTCATCCAAAAAATTTTATACCAAAAATTCAACAGCATAAAAAGACTACCTCCTATTTTTTAGGAAGTAGTCTATTCTTTAGAAATAATTCATTAACGTGACTAGTTCTCACATTAACTCAAAAATATCTTTAACTATTTCACAAAATTTATGCAAAAAAGTCTTACATCATGCCGCCCATATAGTTTTAAGATGTAACATTTTTAACGACGGTAGAAGAAAGACCCGTCTAATTAGCATTCTTCAGGCATCATGTGTAATATCTTTAACCCTAATTTACTTCGTTTTATTGGACTTCGTTAGTAAAATGTTAGCATGTTGTTAGGAGTCAATGATTTGCAATTAACTTTATGTCTCTTATAACAGAAGCGGTGCAAATTCCGTTTGCATCGCTTTTAAATCGCAGTTATACAATCCACATGCGCAGAGTGTATGTGGCAACACATGAGATGCTGGTAGGATTCATAAAAAACAATGTTTATATGCTTGGAAATTACTATCATAATCCTAGACCATTGTCTTATTTTTTCCATAGCATACGTATTTTCTTTTTTCACTTAAGGATAAGTTAATGATAACTTTAACATACACCCACTTTTACTTTTAGGAGACTTGATTTTACATTGATTTTAGAGTTCGACTTTTTTGTAGAGTTACTTACATTACTTTGCAATATGAAAAAAGAGGCTTCCAACAAGTTTGCGCAACTCATGAGAAACCTCTAATTTTAGGAGATAAATGATAGAAAAATGTTAGCATTTCGCTCCCCACTTACATAAAAACCCTCATATATCAAGGGGTTTGGGCAATGATTACATCATGCCGCCATATGTATAGTGTAATTAACAATACTTGAAATGTTGATGAGTTTTACTCATGAAGATATCAAGTATAACATCATGGAATAATTAGTTTTTTTATTTTACTAATTATATTACTTTCCAATTCATTCATATAAATTAATAAATTATCATAATCTTTTTCAGCCTTTTTATACTCTGGCATTTCTTTTAATACCATAATTATCTTTTTCTCATATGGTGCAAAATCTGAAATAAAATCTAGATCGTAATAGGAAGAGCGTTTTAATTCAAAGTACTTTTCAAATATATAAGTTAATGTCACTTGATGTTTTACATCAAAACCTTCATATTCAAAGCCTTCTGGAGATACCGCCGTATAGTTTTGACCTACATCACACCATAAATAGGGAGTATTTGTTTCTAAACAAATACTCAAATCACTATTTAGTAAAAGGTCATATAAATTGTCATCTTTATTATTATTTAAAGGTCCATTTTTATTTCCTATTTGCACGTTACAAACAACTTCTTTAATATTTCTTTCTTGAAGTTCTGCATTAATCACTATAGCAATAGCGGTGCTAGCATATCTATTTACCTTCTCTTTATAAGAGTTTATATTTTTTTGAAGTTCCAATATTAAAAGAATTAATTCTCGATCTTTTTCCTCGAAGGCTAAAAATAAATAACTTGTGCTTATTTGATGCAGTTGATCAAAATTCATTTTCTTAGAAGTATTAAATTTTATTTTCTGATTGTGCTTAATATCATTTAAAATAGGTTCATAACTTTCTTTAATAAGCATTGAACGTTGGCTAAAGACCAATGAATTTTTTGCAACCCTAACAGAAATAACCGAAACAATAATTGCAATTAAAGATAAAATATTAGAGAAAGATAAAATATCAGAGATGTCACTCATTTCAAACAAACTTTACTCCCCCACTTTATTAACATATTTAGATTATGTAAATTATAAGATTGAAATCAGTAAGTGTTTCATTTATTTAGCAAGAATCAAGGGAAAACAATTATAGATTTTTTATTATATTTTTTTCATAAATTCAAACAACTGATTTCTGTATACTAAAATTCTATCTTTTTCCTTTAAAAAATCCTTGGAATTTAGCAAACCTTTTTCTTCAGTTAATCGGATAAGCTTCGCCTGAACTTTTCTATCATGCATTTCAGTGGTAGAAATAATCAATTGAGAACCGGATGGTTGATTATCTCATACAAAATCCCAAATTGTATTAATTTTATTTTTTGCTGGTTCCTGCTGGAAAATTGCATCTAAAACAATTGGAGCACCTACTGCCTCAGGGTTCTCAGACAAAACTGAATACAATGAAAAAACCTGTGCTAAAATTACGCATGGTAAATCATTTCCACCGCTATCAAAGTGAGTGTTAAACTACCATTGAGGAATTAGAAGAACAAGAAATCCCTAAATATACGGTAAAGGAAGAGCTAGCAGTACTGTTGCAAACATCCGCTCATAAAGGATTGGATTTGGATTACTTAAACTTGCATGTAACAAAGGAAATGAAAAAAGAGTCTTCTCATAAATTTGCTCAATTAATGAGAAGACTCTAATCGGGCGAGAAATGTTAGCAAAATGTTAGTATTGCTCTTTACCCTTATTAAAAAACCTTGTATATCAAGGGTTTTGGGGCCGCCCATTCCACCCATACCCATGTCATTGCTGGAGCATTTTTCTCAGAGATGTCTGCTACTACTGCTTCAGTTGTTAAGACTGAAAACCAAACTACTGAGAATTATCACGTAAATTCATTGTCTAAAGTAATAGACTACTTCACTATGTAATGTTTACTTTTCAAGTATAAAGTAGTGATAAAAATATGTAAAGCTGTGATAATGAAATGAGTATTATCATACTAATATAATTATGTAATAAAAAACTTTCTTCTTATTATATACTTTGATGATTTAAAAACTTAGTATTTCTATGGGGACTATATTTTTATCTTTATATGTATATTTATCTACTGTTCATCAATGAAATTGGTAAAAAACAGAAATCAGTTTCCTACTATTTACAGTAGGTGGGTTAATATAGTAGAACTTTTCTAATATTACTGAAATTACAACTACAGACAGACTAAGTGATAACTTTCAAAATTTATTCCCTTTGTGATAACATTTCTTTTTGCTCTCTACGTAACCATTCGATGTATTCTCTACCATATTCATGCAAATACTCTTTACCATAGTCGCACTTCAATTTTATAAATGTCTTTTTTCTTTTTTTTCCCTTAAGGTATATTTCTCTTCTGCCAATTGCAGTTTCTAGGATTTTATAGGAGTTCTTTTCATTTAACGAATCATCTTTAAAATCCTGATAAGACCGACCCACTTCATCTTCCAGTGATTTCCGTTCATCTTCAACTTCTTCCCAAACCCCTTGATAAGCCTTATTATACTTTAATAAAGATATCATATTTTCTCCTCGTATTTTACCTTTCCTAACTCCAGGTAAATTTGTTCGAGTATTGACTTGGATAAGCTGTTTACTCCTATCAAAAGAAAAATAAAGTAAGTTTTCTATATGATCGTAATAGGGATGTAAAATTGGTATATACCAATTTTTATTCTTAACTAAAATTCCATTACAGATAGAGCAAGATACAATAAGATTAGCCCAATGTATACTTAAAAATGGAAAATTGGATATCGGTAAAAAATGGTCCATATTACTCTTAATATCAGCACTTATATATTGTTGATCACAATAAGGACATACTTTATTTCTTCCTTGTTCTTCTCTCACCTCTTGTCTACTTTTATATAATTGATTAGGATTATATACTTTCCAAAAAAATTTACTATTCAAAATTGATTTATAAAGGTATTCAAAAGCACCTTCAATCTCATCTATCGTTGTCTCAGAAAGCAGTTTTGGTGGTCTAACTTTACCTTGAAGAATTAAATGGTATTTCTTAGAATAGACATGAAAACTACTTAGAACACTGCCGATTCGTTTACAGCGTGAAAGTGCTAACATACAGTCTTTGAATTTATTTTTGTATTTTTTATAACTTGCTAACGCTCTCAATTTATCACTCATTTGACTTTTTAATATCTCATCATGAGTACTTATTCCCCTATTTCGAATTGCCCAAAGTAATAGATCCTTTACAAATTTATCTGTAAACTTGTATACTTGATATTCTCTTGAAACGCCAATTTTCCACATTTTTACTCTCCTAAAAACTTCTTATACTTCTGGTATAATCTATATTTTTCAGTAGTTGTACTTAAATCGTTATATAATTGTCGTGCCTCATCTATTTGTTTTGAATTAGGTCGTGGTCGATCTAACAACTTTGTTATTTGGTTTATTATTTTTAATGCACTAAGACTGGATAAATCTTTTAATTCAAATACATCCTGTAACATCTGACTTGAATGACCTCCAAGTGTTCTATCCTTTGGTTTGTACTGCTGTATACGCCCTTCTTGATTCCTTAATCCAACTATACATTTCATAGGGACATCGGAAGCAATTGCAGGTGAGTGCGTAGCTATTAAAACGTGTACTTTATAATCACTAAACAGTGATGTCAAGTATGATATAAACTCCCTTGTCCACCGTGGGTGTAAGTGTGTTTCTGGTTCATCAATTAAAATTATAGAATTATCCTCTATCTCCATTACTAGCGGAAGAAAACGAAATAGCATAGTGATTTCACCAGAACTCATTTCAGATAATAATACGGGATTTCCGCTTTCACTTTCAAAAATGATGTCTTTGATAAAAGGTCCAATAGCGTCGAGGCTTAAAAGTTCTCTGTACAATTCAAATAGTTCATGACTAAAATGTTCTACGGCTATCGCAAAACCACGCCCCCGATAATTCGGAAACAAATGACGACAAATTTTATTCAGTTCTTTCAATCTTCCATTTATTTCTTCGTATAACTCAACAAGCCTATCCATATTAATATTATGAGGGCGTCTATAGTTAGGATTTTTTATAATTCTAGGTATTTCTCTAAGCTTATCAATATTAATTATTAATCCAATAGCTCTTCGATACTTAATCTTATGTAGAAGTTCATAATAACAATCGAGTTTCTTTTTTTCATTTGAGGTAATAAAAAGTGATTTAATAATCGCTTCAATTACATTATCAAGGCTCGAATATCCTCTATTACTAGGTCCGAGGAGTATATATTTCGAATTATTTTCCATCTCTTCTCTTTCTGCATCCCCCCAACCACCTGGGGAATATGCTAACCATTGATCATAAGGATCAAATGCAGAGAACGAAGATACAATCATCTTTGATGGATATTTCGTAGGATACGCCCCACTTGAATCATATAATACATAATCATCATTGATTTCATATTCTACTGAACAAATAGGTCTCTCCATGCTTTTCTTAAATTGTGTAGGACTAAATATACTAGTTAACAATTGAAATATAGAACTCTTGCCCACTCCATTCTCACCGACTAATATAGAAAGGTTTAATTCTTCAAAATAATTATGAGATGGTTGTGAGAAATTGATTTCCAAATCCCCAATACTTCGAAATGAATCTATTTGTATCTTACGTATAAACACTGAATAATCCTCCTCCTATAAATTACTTAATGGCATAATCTTTTTAGTTTATTATATAAACCACCTCTATTTTACTAATACTCATAGTTTCATTGGATTTAAGATTAGTTCTACCTTACGCAAACTTCATAAATACCCTACTCTTGGGTGATTCTCCAGGAAAATCATACCATAGCAATACGAAATAAAGCAGCACTCTTTGAATACTACTCTCATTGAAAAATTTTGACGTGTGTATAGACCTACTATGTACTATTTCCTTTAATGTAAGTCAAAATAATGTGGGAAATCCCCCCCTCTTGCATATTCATACTCAAATTATTGGATGAAAATGAAGGACAGTATTCACCATATGAAATTATTAGTTTCTAAAATCGTACTAATTTAGGGATTGTTTTCCTTTAACCAATTCTAATTGTCCTTCTAGTTAATATTTGATAGTACTTAACTTCTTTAAACAAATAGAATCCATCTATGAAAACTGCCAGTGTTTATAGACTGTTAATATGCTTTATGAACATCAGTAAGCTGCATTCATCCGGTGGCTTGTAATCATTCAAATTAAATTCGGTTGGCACCTTGAATCGGTCTTCAAGAATGGTAAGCCCGGTCATCCTTGACAACCGAAAATGACGAATTTCCTCACGAAGATCACAATGTGCAATTAGTATCCATGATCCTTTAACAAGCACAAGTCCATAAGGAGCCACTACACGAAAACTATGTCGATTTCCATCCGCTTCGGGTATTTTTACCTGCAACAGATATATTAGTTGTACTATGCAGCAATTTTCAGAAATTAGTTAAAAGCTTATTAAAAAGATTATATACTGATATACATAAGGGGGAATATTATGAGCAATTTATTCATTATTGGAAATGGATTTGATTTAGCACACGGTATAAAAACGACATACGAAGACTTCAAAAACTTTTTACTACTTAAAAATCCTAATCTGTTATCTATAAGTGAAGAAGAACTCGATTTCTACACAGATATATCTGAGGATAGTGACAAAATTTTTAGATTACTAATCGAAGCAATAGATGAAACCGAAGGTGGATTATGGTCTAATTTAGAAGAAACGTTAGGCACATTAGATTATAATGCATTTCTAAGTTACAACGATTACAAGAACCAAGAAATTTTGTTAGAAAACTTAGAAACACGCGCTGATGTATTTAAGGACCTATTTTATAGCTGGGTTCATGAGATTAATATGGATGGGGTTAAACTAAAACAAGCATTTAATTCTTTAATTATAACAGGTGACCAATTCCTTACTTTTAATTACACAAGGACTTTAGAAGATATTTATAAAGTTCCGGAAGATGTTGTATTTCACATACATGGAGAGGCTGGGGATCCGGTAGAGTTCGGTCATGGAGCAGATTACAGATCTAATTCCTCAGAAGAAGAGCAAATGATTCATGAAAAATTAAGGAAAAACACTGGTAAAATAATAGAAGACTACTATTATTTTTTTGAAGATCTTCCGAACCATCAAATAAAAAAAATATACTCATTTGGGTTTTCCTATAGTGGTGTAGACCAGATTTATTTAAGCGAAATAATCAATAATCTTAATGATACTAGTGGTATCACTTGGTTATTTAACAGTTACGATGCAGAGCGTATAGAAGATTATAAGTTGATACTAGAAGAGTGTGGATTCCAAGGGAATTATGACACTTTCAGCGTTTAATCACAACACGAATCATTTAAAGTTCTAACGGTATATCCTTTAGAATGTTCAATACTTACTGCAACTAGTGAATGGCTAGTTCTTACTCGACGGGAATCCCACCCGTTATATGATACGACCTAGGCTCGGCCGCACATGCACGCGTTAGTTATATAAAGAAAAGCTAAGACCACATTTTAGTGGTCTTTTTCTTTTGCTCAAAAATCAACATTTAAATTTAACAGAGCCAATTATAAATAAGTAGAAAAAATTATCTAACAACAATTATTTTATAGTTGATAATTTATAATAATTCTTTCCGCCAGGCGTTTTTTAGAGAACCAATCTGAATTTATTAATTGTTTAACATCCTGAATCGTGGCATGTAATTGAAATTTGGGATGGGAAAGTTTGTTTCCCAGAATAGGCATAGAGTGATTGAATATAATTAGTAATCTTGCTCTATTGAGCAAGATTTTTTGTGATTTTTCATTAACTTCCGGAAGACCATTTACTAACTTTTCCTGTTAACAGAAAAGGGACTACTAACAAGTAGCCTATCTTTTTTTACTATCAATCTATAATTCTCCGGAGTTGCAACTCAGTTATTAATAATATCCAATTTCTTTTACTCGTATATTAGGAAATATTAACAATTCATTTGATCCACTTTATGTATTAGGTCAATTTTTAAAACAAGCCTTACAATGTCTCCAACTATACGGTTTACTAATTTCATCCGCATTAAAAGTAATTGCTTCTAAATTGTCTGAACAGTATTTTATATATCTAGTAGTGTATGTCCCTTTACGAGTTGGAACAGTTAAATGACGACATCCAACTAAATGCAGTACATTCCCTGTTTTTCCTCCTGCATTGTTAAATACAAATCCCTTTATATTCTGTTCACACCAGTTTTCATAAGCTTTTTCTTGATTTTTAAAGGAAATAACCATAATCGTCACCTCTTATTAACTTTTATTACAGCCATTCTAAATTCAATCCCAAAGAATAAAACCACCATTTTGCAATTTCCCTTTTTTACATTTTGGACAATCATACTTGAGTAATTCTTCTTCACTAACTACATTCAATTGTTTCTTACATTTGTAACATTGGTAAGGTACTTCATAGAAAATCCCATCAGAAAATTTAATTTTAACGTATAGTTTATTTTGAATTGAACAGCCTTTTTAACATGCAAATAATTCTTCAAATGTTTGTTCTTCAATAATCTCTTTACCATCAATTTCCCTTAACAATCTTTTTCTTAAAGGTAACCTTTTATAAAACTATCTGCAATATCTATCATCCAAGCCCCTAAAAAAAATTCTTTTTTAAATTCACAGGATCCACATGATAATACAAAGCCATGTCCCATAATGTCACATCCTTTTCTACAAATAATTCTTTATTACTTTAATTGAATTTGCACCACTAGGTGTATAAATAATTTCAAATTTATAGCGCACTTAGTTACATCATCTGTTTTTTAAATATCAATTAGGATCTTATTACTTAAGCCCTTGAGTTTTTGTTCTTATACTTATTTTGAAGCGAACAGGAACTTCAAGGGCTTTTTTGCGTTTTGAGGGGGTGGAAAAGATAATTTACAGTGATGACAGGTTTTATTTTTAGTTTACCTTTTTTGAATTTTTATCGCTTTAGTATCAAAGCACCGATAAACTTTCAGTTAGTTTCTGAAACAGTGTATATATTGGATAATCCATTAGATTTTTTTGTTGAGATTGATCAAACCGTTTAAAAAACCAATCTGCCTCTGTTTTATTCCCTAATAATACATTTGCACAAAATTGAAGATTGTAATTTCCTGTATTAGATAACTTCATTTCTATTAATCTATCTTTATCTTGTTCTGTAAGAGTACCATCTAATCTAATACTAACTTGCAACTTATTTATAAGTAGTATCTGTTCGCTTTCCTTACTTAAACCTGACTTATAATGTTGTAAAATAAAATTAGCAAGCATAAGCAATTCTTTCTTTTGAGTTAAGTCATACGCACTCAAACACATTAAACAAAAATGATTAGTATTCCCGAATATATTTTCATTAATAAATGGATCGAAATGTTTAAAACTTTCTGTTATAACATCAAAATTAATATTTTCGCTATTGGCTAGACTATGAACGCTTAGTTTCGCAAATATACTATACGGGTACATGACATTATCAACCTGAATTTGTGTATCTATATTTAAAATATCTTTACTATAACCATCGATTAATGATTTATCTGAAGGATCATAGAAGAAGTTAAAATAATTCCCACCTAACTCATACCCAATAAAACCAAGAATTTTATCATTAAAGTTTAATTTACTAAAATCTTTCTTTAATACTAAATCTGTAAACACCTCAATATTATCTATTAAATTTTGTTCATCCATAAATACAAGTGAATCTTCTACGTCTAACATCTTATAGACTTTTTGAAGGTTAATAAAAAGTTTATATAGTTCATCAATTCTATTTACCCAATTTTTATCCTTTATTTTACCATCTTCGATTACTGCCCGAAGTTCAAAAAAATGTATTTTTTCTCCTAATAAGATAGCTTTTAATATTGGGAGGACTTTCAATTGTGTAGAAACTGAAATAAATTTATCAATTTTAAATTTAAATTTTCCATTTTCCAATATTATTAATTCGATAGAGTTTTCTATAAGCACGGAAACTTGTTCAGGTTCTTTTGTTATTTCAATATTAGTCTTAATTTCATTACCATTGATTATTATTGTTTCCTCATAAGATTGCATTTCTGAAGTTACTCGTGCAATGCCTATAGGAATAGTCAATGTACCCATGACACCATACATAGTAAAGTCATGTTCATATATATAACTAGTTTCTCTATTTGCGGGATTAAAAGTTAAGCTAGTAAATTTAAATGAATCGAACTGTTCAGGGTTAAATGAATTGTTTTCTAGTATGACTCTTGGTTGTTTCTTAGATTCATCTAGGAATAAACTACAAACTCTATACAAAGTAGTTTCGTTTAAAGGACGTAGTACAATGTTTCGTTTGCCTTGATTTCCATATTCATTAAGTAAGTATCTTAATTCAGTTGGAAGTAATTGTTTAAAGTATACTTTAGCTTCTCGACTTCGATTAATTTCAACTACAAAGTATACTACACCATTTGAATTATAATAATTTTGTAAATCCGCAATCTCTACAGGGAAAGTACGATTACCTTCAGTAAATTTTGGGGTATAAGTACCTTTTACTTGAACTGGTACATGACCCTTTAATGACTCTTTTTTTTCAGAATCATCTAAAAAAACATCTATTTTCCCGTCAAACGAAATACCTTTATCGCCAATAGGAATATCAGCTCTTAGATCAAATTTAAGTGCTTCACTAATTATAGCATGTACACTAATTACTTCTAATTTAGAATTTGAGATGGGGGATTTTCTTGTTTTCATCTACTACCTCCAAACGATCTATTTGAAATCAAAATCTCTTTTAAATTTTCTTATTACTACCCTTTCACATAAACCTGCCTGAACAAATTTATTATATATTATAAGTAATATATCATTCTTTATTGAACTATACTTCCATTTAGGACAATAAAAAAATCGACTATTCGGCCGATTTTTTATACAACATATGCATGCGTTAGCCATCCATGAATCCTCAGATTCACAACAGTAAAAGGAAGTTTATATCATACTCCCATGGTAGTTGAATAAGTTTTAAATAAAACTGCCTTTTCCACTGAAAAAGAGTAGAAGGTGCAGAAATGTTAAAAATTGCAGCTGTTTCTCTGATTGATGTTCCTTGTTCGTTCATATAGTTAAGTACATCTAGTTTAAACTGAAAATTATATAGGTATAGCTTTTTTGAAAAGCTCTTTCACCATGATACCTATACTTTTGTAACCATGTTTGAAATACAGAATAGTCTACTCCGATAGAATCTGAAATCTCTTTTTGAGCCTCGTTCCCTTCTAAGTAACGTTATACGGCCATTAATTTCTGATCATTTGTAAATTTAGTCATAAAAAATGCACCTCCAAAAGTTAGACTGTGTCTAACTTTGGGGGTGCACTTCAATCGGACTCCCTGTTTTTTGTCTAACTATCCTATTTTCATCCTTACAGATAAAAAACTTTATTATAGCAATGTCACTGCAAATGAAACTATAGTTAGCCCTGCAAAAATATAAGCCGATACGTACCATTCTTTTTTTTCTTTGACTCCAGCTACTTCTTTTAAAATTTTAAGAGATTCTTCTATATCATTAATTTCTTCTTCTAAATCGATAATATGTTTTTTTGATTCTTGAATATCTTCTTTTGAAAATTGAACTACTTGTTTATTTTCTTCATCCGAACTTTTAGATTTCCATTGTTCTAACTTATGAGGAAAAACCTTCGGCAGTACCATCCCCAATATAGAGATTGCTACAAGTGCCATTAGTATCAATGTGATTGGATGCCACCACTGCTTAGAATGAAGAAAATATATAATCATAAATATTGCACCAAAAAATGTACAAAAACATGCTGATATATTAGAAACTTTTTCGAATTTTTCCCAGCCTTTAAATGTTCCACCATTTATAGTAATAGCAACCCCATAAATAGTTATAAGAACACCTGCCCCAAAACTGCACCATACTAAAACGTCAAAAAAACTACTAATCGTTTGATTATTTAAATTTTGCGCTTGCAGTTTATCATCTTTTATAATTTCTTGTACAGATTCTTTTACAGCTTCCTTTAAATTTCCCCTTGTTATTACTTCGATCATTAATTTCTTCCCCTATTTCCAAAATTCTCACAACTTCTTTTTATTTTCTACACTTGAAGCAGCTTCTTTTTTATGTTCCAGCTCTAATTGCCCCTGTTCTCACCATTCACCGTTCAATTATTAAAGCCTTTCACTCAGGTGAAGGCCTTGTTTTGGGTAGTATATTGTTGGTATCAAATCCAACAAAGCTTGTAAATAATTAAAATATGAATATCCTCAATTCAAAATATTTTCTAAAACAATAGTAAAATATGAGGGGTATTGTAAAAGTCTTTCACGAAATTCCTTTTCTTCATTCTTAATCGCATTTTTTAGAACTTTTTTACTCATTGGTATATCTTTGTAATTTAATACTAAACATAATTCTAAAGAAATAACTCGATCAGCAAAACCTAATTCATAAAACATTATGCTTAATAAATTAGGCAAACCATACTTTAATTGTTTTTGCAACATCCTAAGGTTGTCAATAATATCTTTATTTTGACTACCTGTTAAGGATTCAATAAATTCTGCAACAGCCCCAATAAGAAGCATACCTTCAAATGAAAGTACATTTTCACAAATTTCTACAAGATGATCTATTTTAAACATTCTTTTCTGTTTTTTAGTGATGAGTCTAATATCTTTTTCTTTTAGAATATTAAGTAACTCAAAGTATGGTTCTCCGTTAATCCACCCTAAAGCTATATCCTTTAAGATTTCTGGTTTTTCACATTTATTAAAAATATCATTTTTAATATTCGCTGATAATAATGGCCATAGAACATTAAGAAATTCTTCCATGGTATTACAGCCCCTCAGTTCTTCTAAATGCATTGTAGACCATTTTTCAATTAACAATGCAGTTTTTACTCCATACAACATCTTACCAAAAATTTTCTTTTTTGAATTTTGAGGAACATTTACAGAAATGCTATGAGCAAGTAATTTAAATAGGGAAATAATCTGTTCTTTTAACTGTTCGTTAGCTAACGAATAAGCGAGTGTTCCTTTAGCCAGTGTGCTTATTCTATTTTCATCTACATCATGTATAATATCTTCCCAATTGGCCATCAAAAAACTCTCAATTGATGAAATAGCTTCTATCTTAGATATAACTTGTCGAGTCAGTCCCTCCGTTGTGAACCCATCATTTGCATATACTGTTGCAATTCTATCCAACCCTTTGAAAACTTTGTCAGGATCCTCTAAATATGATTTAAAGAACTTTAAGTAATCAATTTCGTATATAAACTTTCTGTCATCGCTAAACAGTGGATCAAATATTTTTAACAGTGAACTTCCAATAGGTTCTGAGTTTTCAGGATCTAATAACTCCTTTACTTGTTTCCAACGCCATTTATCTCTACTACTATTTCGTTTATCATAAATACCAGGATCCGCAAAAAGTATACTCCCCTCTGTATGCATACCCGAACGACCGACACGTCCAATTAAATTATGAAAATCACGAACTTGTATCTTTTCAGTACCTTGATAAAGACTTGTTACAATAAGGTATCTAATTGGAAGATTAACTCCTTGAGCTAAAGTTGAAGTACATATAACAAATTTGGCAGATCCTTCTTTCATTGAATGTTCAACAGCAAGACGAATTCCAGAAGGTATATTTCCATGATGTGTTAAAATCCCAAGTTCAGCACTTTTAGTAACTGCCTCTGCTAAACCAAGATGACACTTATATAAAAAATGTAGTTTCTTTATTTCATTTATTTCTGAATATTCACTGGGTTTTTTTATGTCTAAACCACGATCATAAGCATCTACAACTTTTTCACAAAGACTAGATACACTATTTTTCTTTCCACAAAATATGGCTACACTTCCATTTAAAATAAGTTTTAACCCTAAAAATAAAGAAACAGTATTACCGTCATTTTTTTCAGGAAAGATTCTTTTATTTTTTTCTCTCCCTTTTAGCCTCAGTTGTTGCTGTTCAATTATTCTTGGTACAAAAAACTCATCTTCATCGGGATTTTCTTTATTTACAAATTCAAGCTTCCCAAGACGATCAAGCCAACTTGTAAAAGCTACTGTACGATAAGTAGGAGAAAGATTAATACCAGAAACTACTTTGCTTTTTTCTCCATTAAGCCAAGAACCCACAACTTCAGCATTACTTATTACGGCTGATATTAATACTTTTTGTACTCTTGCTGGCACCATATCTTTTAATGATGTAAGAAGTAATTCATAATTAATTCCACGTGCCCCACTATCAAACTGATGACCTTCATCATAAATTAATACCCCAACTCTTTGAGCCAATTCCGGAAAATTGCGAAGTATGTAAATAAGCTTTTCTGGAGTTACAACCAGGATTAGTTCATCTCTAAGTATTGAGGTAAGATCGAAATCAATTTGAAGTATATCAGACAATTGATCTATATTAATAGAATCATTTTGAAAAGAGTTTTTAAGACTATCACTAATTTCATGACATAAAGCTTTAAAAGGAGCTACAATTATAGCTAATGATGTTCGATTTGATAAAAAGGCGCTACGTATTATTATTTCTGTTGCTTTAGTCTTTCCTGCACTAGTCGGTAATTGAACTACTGCCGATTCACCTCTAAAAACACCATTTCTTCCCAAGAGATGTTGAGCAGGCCAGAACTCTTGTATAATACTCCTATTCCTTAAGATAACTTCCCATCTCTTAACATCAAGGTCTGAATATTTAGGTAAACATTTCCAACTGGAGTTTTCTATTCTTTTTTTTACTACAGCGCTAACTACATCAGCAAAAAGTAACTCTCTTGGAGTACCGTACTGGTAAGCTTTATCTCTTAGCAGATCAATCACTTTATCAATCTCTTCCTCACCATATCCTGAGTCATAAAAATTACTTAGCAATTTTGAAATTTCTACTATTTCACTGTTGAATTGTCCTTTCGCTGATTCTAGATACCTTGAGTAATCTCCAATAAGAAGCCAAACTAGTAAAATATCTAAATTAGAACACCCTAAGTTAAGATTATCCTTATTAACACGATTAACTAAAACAAAGGCGCTTCCTGGCAGGTCGCATAAATAATATGAAGCTGCTCCTAACAGTAAAACATATGTATCCAAATCAGATCTAAGATTAGTTTGTAAATATGCATCAAAAAAATGTGCAGAAAATTGAAGGTTATCACGTAATTCATTCACATACTGTTCATTGGTATGTTCTAAATTTAAATGAGAAGAAATATCTCCTAGTAAACCTATTGCTAAAGTGAAAAGATTTGATGGGTCATTAGTAAGATTGATATGGTATTTTTCTTCAACACCGTATTCATTCATTTTTGCTTTTGATCGAGTAGCACCTAGTAGTTGTTTTGAGCGTTTTTCAGGCTTCATCAGCTGCCCTCCTATATAACTCATGAACGAGATCCATCATATCTTTACCATGAATAACCAATAACTTTAGATTGTTTTGATTTGGATGATTGTTAGTAGATGTATTAGAAATTTTTAAAGGCTCAAAAAGGTTTGAAGAAAATAATGCAACTGCTCCAGAAACCTCATTATATGGACGATCTATCGGATTTTGAAACCTGTCTATTTTAATAGCCTCTTGAAGTTTGTTTTTATAAAATAGTTGTTGTTTAATTGCATTTAAAGATTCAGCTTTTCTAGTTTGATCCTTAGCCGAATCAATAACTGCATCTTGAAGTCTTGTCTTAGCTGTTTTTCCTGAGAATTGCGCTTTGGCCTCAAAGATTGCTAGTGTATCTTCTGGCGTATCTTCTCCGTCTTTAATAATTTTAAAAGCTAAGGTATCGCAACCTTTGGTGGATTCATTACTAACTGTTTTTGAGCCATATCGAGTACGGGGTACCCAGAAATTAAGAATAAACTCAAGATAATCAGCTACTAATATTTCACTAAAATCCCCAGCACGTGTACTAGGGCCTGGAGCACGATTGGGATCAGGAAATTTAATTTTATTTAAGAATTCAGTTTTTGAGTAACCATAGCCTTGTCTATAAAAATCAATTTCTTCATCTAAACAATAGTGTTGTCTAAAGTGCTTTGCCCAAATTGATAAAACTTCTTCATCACTTTCATGTTTAAATTCAAAAACTTCAATACTCTCACCTGTAGAAGTTGTAATATTTTTACCCGTATTTGCAAACCACCTAATGTGTTCTGGTATAGTTGAAATCATATTTTTCTATTTCCTTCAAACTCCAGATACGATTTATTTTCGGTTATATTTACAATTACTGTATATTCATTGACCTTCTCAACAGATCCTTTTATTCCATTCTTAAAAAGGATATGATTACCTAATTTTGCGATTTTTTTTGTCTTGAGAATCATTTTATTTCCTCCAATATAAAAAGTATATTTAGGCTTTTTTCTTTATCGAAAAACTCTATAAATATATTTAATAATCCCATTTTACGGGTAATAATAACTAGTTGAAAAATATCAATAATGACGAACCATAAGTAATCAAACTAATTTTCATACTTTTTCAAATTAGCTTCTATAAATAGATTATCAAATTTGGAAATATACGGAAATAGAAAAAGAAGTATTTTTTGGATGAATAAAATGTGTGGAGTAGCACTTTTAATTTTTTAGTAGTAAATCAATAAGTAGTAAAATTTCCCATTAACCTTTTAGCAACTCCTGCTTTAATCCTTTTTCAATGGTTTATTTTCCAGTTCACAAAACTTTACAAATGATAATAACGATAAAAACATTGATACAAACAATAAAAACAACAAAAATATCATATAAAATAAAACATATGTTAATAATGACAATGATGTTGTTGTTAACATTAATTTTGAATATGATGATTTCCTTCAACATCTTGCTTCTGCATACTTAAGATTGAACGCTTCTCATTTCCTTAAGTTTTTACCAGGTTCTTGTTTAAGATTGATAATACCAAAGTCTTCTCTTTGAGCTAGATTTAGTCTAGAACAAACAAATGGTAACTTAAGGTCTCTTGTTATCTTTGTTGAGATGATCTTTTATATGTTAAAAATGATTTCGTGCATCTATTTAAAAAATGTTAAATTAAATAAAGCAATTTTTTGTAGAATATAAAAAAATCATAACCACCAGTTAAACTAATGGTTATGACTTATCAGAGTCATGTCATTCTATTGTCTTGTTAGAAATTAGATTTTTTAGCTTACTTTACTTTCATCTACAGCATGTTGCCAACTTGGGTAATAATGCAAAGCACTCCGCATTAAATCAGGGTAATATTGTTTTACCTCTTTTTTTCGTAGAGAATTCCCTTCGTTATGTAACTTCTTGATCTGAGTAATGACTTCCTTTGATGTAAATTTGACATCCATTCTTCATTCCTCCCTTTCAAAGTTATCATGATTATCTTTCCCTTTGGCTTACAAATTTAAACGATAAACATAGTCTCAAATACTTTATAACTATATTTCTGAAAATTCTAACATGTAGAATACTTATTGTGAAGTAATTTGCTCCTGTCAGATAGTAAATAAAACAAACTACCTAGCCTAGAACTCTTTTTAGTATTACTTCCGTCCTGTCAACTGCCCGACATACTCAACATCATCTATCTTCCAGCCTTGATCCTTTACATAAATCAAGGACGTTTTGACAATGACCGTTTCCGTATTACTGACATTATTAAACTCTGTACTTAACTTAAATTCATTAAAAAATTCAGCATCAGTCTTTGTAGATTGGTATTCAAATGGCTTTAATCCTACTAACGTGGATTCTACTGATTGATCTCCACTCGGAATATTCAAACCTGAAGGGTGTGTTGCTTTATATCCCTGATCAGTCATAAATGGTTTAATTTTTTGATATCGCTCAGCTGTTGTTTGATAGGTGAAAAAGTTTTTTAGAAACGCTCGGTTTACCTCTAATGCATCCGTGTTCTGGATCGAGGATAAAGTCATAATTTTCTCCACATAGTTTTTTTGGTTGGTCCTGACCTCTTGTAACTGTGTGCGTAAACTGAATACATACACGATTACGATAACTGCAGAGATAAATCCTATCATTAGCAAGATGCCGTTTTTCTTTTGAGTTGGATCCATAAACCTCTCACCTCCCTTAAGGAATCCTTCTAAAACCCAAGAAAGGGTATAATTTCTTCCATTCTTCAACGGAAGAATAAGAAGTACCGTTGCTTCCATTTGCATTAATGAACTTTCCATCTCCTACATACATTCCAACATGGGACGGTCCTGACTTATACGTAGAGAAGAAAACTAGATCCCCTGGTTTAATTTGATTTTCAGGAACTGGTATGGTTTTGTTGTATTGTGACTCGGCTGTCCCGTAAAGATTGATTCCAACTTGAGCAAAAGCATATTCTAGTAAACCTGAGCAATCGAAACCTCCTGATGCTGGTGTTCTACCTCCCCATACATAAGGAAAACCAAGAAATTTTTTCATTATATTATGGACTTCCTCCACATCAAATCGTTGGGTACCATCACCTACGACCACGATACTTCCATTTTCAGTATTGTAATAGCGAAGCACATGCTCTACATAATTGACATCACCGTAACTTGACCACCCCAACTTCTCAGACATTATTTGACTAAATTGGGAGGCAACTTCTTCGGAATAACCACCTCGCTCTAACGCGTACTGGATAAAGCTATTTCCAAAGTTGTAAGCTTGCAAAGCAAGGCGAATATCACCTTTAGCTTGCTTCATTACTTCCGAAAAATATTTCACTCCGATTTTTATGGAATAGTCAGGGTCTGTAATGCCCCCAGGAGGAAGTCCAATTGACTCCGAAGATTGCATCACATCTAACTGTCTTCCCCCTGATTCTTGTTGAATCAGAGCCATGATAAGTCCCACATACTCACCAATTCCATATTCCTCTGCATATTTCCGAATAAGTGGTTCATATCGCAATACTTCTGCTGAGACTTGTGCAGTTCCTCCGGCTCCTTCTCCTGACATGCCTGATTCAAATTGGTTCTCTCCACCTAAACTAATAGAAAGAAATAAAGCGACTCCGAAAATGGATGTGAGAAGAAAAAGGATACCTGTGAGTATCCACGTAAGAGGGTTTTTAAGAACGGCAATAGTGCCAGCAACTTTAGCACCTTTCTTCAAAACACCTTGCATATGCTCTCCTTTCTAAAAAGCAATTCTGGCGCAAAAATAAACAATTTACTCCGCATGAAACAAGATGTAAATACTTCAAAATGTTTTTCTCCAACATTACTTTCGTTGTTTCGGTTTTCTACTTTTTGATCGCTTGACCGTTTGGGTAGACGGATTCGCCTTTCTATTTTTGATCTGTTGATCGGCTTCCCACCTTGTGAGATATTTGTCCGGTTCTCTTGAAGCTGCTACCTCATTTTGACTTTCTATTCTGCCTGTCTGTTTACGATATAGAGCAGGCTTCTTTTGATCGATTCCTGCTGTTCGTTTGGTTGATGTTCCAGCTACCGATATTGTGGATGTATTTTTCGAATCTTTATTAGTCTTTTGTTGCATTTGATTATTAAATGACTCTTGTTTTTGTAGGACATTTTCCCCTACTGCTTTTCGATATTCCGATCGTTCATCATTTGCTATAGCACCATTTGTATAAGTTTTTCGCCCTGCACTTCCCGACAATAGCTCATCATGACGTTTTTTGCTTTGATGGTTTCTATATGCCTTACCCACCATTCTTTTAACACTCTTGAAACCTGTTTCACCAGCATCACCCATTTTGTTAAATGAGTTAGTTGTAACTCTTTCGACTACATGCTGACCTTGAACCATTCCGGTAGAGACAACCTCAAATATTTCAGTCCGATATTTGAATAAGCCCCAAATCGTAATACAGATCAGGAAGACGACGAATGCATAGCCTTCTACTCCATTAGTGACTTTGACCGATTCATAAAGCAATGTAACAATCCCAGTTATAACAGCTATTAAAAGTACTAGTCCTGCTTTCATCATTAGCACACCTACTAACTTTTTACCGTGATTGAATGCACTTTCACTGTAAGAAGGTATTAATGAAAGAACAAGTGGAATTGCCGTAAAAATCACTAATGCTAAAAACCATACTTGAAGCAAAAACTTAAAAATCCCTAATAACAACACTGGAATTGAAAGGGCAATGGTAGAAATAATCGTGATGATCAGATATCCAAATCGCTCTCCACTAAAATCTGGTGACATTTGTTTATTGTCAAAGTTTGATACCTCTTTACTAACAATCCTTTTTCTTTCCTCTTTTCCCTCTTCCGAATAAGGCTTAATTTGAAGGAGATTATCTACTCGATTAGGATTATCAATATTTACCTCAGTTTCTTTAGTTGTCCCGTAGTTTAAAAGTAAATATGGACGTTTAACCATCAGGTTAAACAATTGATTTTCTAAAACTGCTATTCCTTCTTTCGGATTGTAGGCTGCGTTGCTATCAAATTCATCGGAACTGATAAGAACGTTTGCTGAGCTAGCAATCCCTTCAAGTTCAGCCCCTCTATCATTTAGCCACTTGATATTACCTGTTGTATTAGAGTAAAACCAAAAGGTGAGAACCATAATAGCCAACGCACCAATGATTGCCTTTACTGCATAACCAACTTGTTGATTTACAAAATAACGCCATGCTGCAACTCCCCCTACCAAAACAACAAACAGCGATAAGAAAGTCCCTGACATGATTTCATAGATTCGTTCACTCATAATACCTGCTTCACTAGCAATAGTACTAATTAAATCGAATGACATTAGTTGATTAATAGAATAAAGGGTAAAACTAGCAATCGTTTTATTTAATCCCCACATTCCTTGATTAATGGCATGTAAGGCATTATCACCAGTGTCTTTAAGACCATCACCAATGTCTGCTTCCATTTTATAGTGATCAAGAGGATATTCCTTGCTTTCTAGGGTCACTCGCCCCACAGATAATTCCTTTTTTTGAACAATCGATGAAGAATCCTCGGCAAGTGAACCTGTTGGCATTAGGAGAAACAATAACATTAAACATATCCCTAATCCCCGTTTCAGGAAGAGCATCTAATCCCTCCTTATTTACAGTTAATACAAGCTTTTTGTTCAAATTTTTGTTTTATTTCATCACGGCTAATATCCAAACTTTTACTTGTATCGACTTTCCATACATCAGATTTTTTACGAAATAAAATATTGTCTTCTACCGCATTATCACCATTCGGATTATCAAAATCTGAAAAGACATAATATTGGTCTAGTTTATCGTCGTAGTATATTTCAAAGCTAATATCATTATATTTCAGACCTGAATTAATTTTTTTATCTCCTTTGTAGGCTTCGTATGAACCCTTCTCATAAATAAACTCCTGCTGTTTTGCATAATCTCTGTCAAAGTTTGCTTTTTCCCATTCATAAGCTACTTTTGTAATCTCTTTAGGGGAAGTACTAGCACTCTGACTGCACCCTGCTAAAAGTGCAATCAAAGTAGTAATAGAGATTAATAATTTTTTCATCAGATAAACGCCTCCTCTGTTTCTGCTCTGCCTCGATCGTTTTCTTTTGTGTTGAAGGCATGAATCCATTCGTCAAACAATACATCCGTTTGAATTTTGGCAGTACGACCATACATATCCTCTACAATACATTGACCTTCTGTCAGATTTTTTAGCATATCTCGATTTGCTTTGTTATCTTCCATACCAAGAAATTCAATGATATTCCCTGCTTCTTCTGTCGTCTTTGCCTTAAAAGCAAATTTAGTTCCAATATTTTCTTTGATTTGTGGTTTGTTATATTCATAGGTCGATTGTGTGATGATATATACAGCTGATCGTAAGGAACGACCTGTACGTAACAATTCATTTATAAGCCGGTCACCAGCACCCGTATTCATAAGCATCCACGCTTCTTCAAAAATCGTTAATTTCACGACCGAATCATCACGAGCAAACTTTGTTGCGAATTTCGCTAATGGCTGCATGAGAGCAACAGCAATGTGTTCATCCCGCGTGACAGCCTTTTCTCCTTCGTCTGGAAGGTTTAAATTTTGTATCTGTAAGATATTGACTTGTTCACTTAGACTAATCCCTTCCACGTTACCTTCTGAAAACATAAGTTTCGCTATCCCATTTGTGCCAATCTCGTAAAGCAAATCACCTACATTTTTAACGTCTTGATCATCAGATGATTGCAGGTAGCGAACGACTTTTAAAAGCCCTGGCTTACTCTCCTGTTGCATAATATATCGAACACTTTTATAGATGGCGGTCTTCACATTTCGTTCATTGGACTGTAGTTCAGATAAATATTCAAGAACACCTACTGCTGCATCCTGTGCTTCCTCTCCTTCGAGGAAAGTAAGAGGGTCCAGCTTCCCTGCATCCTCCTTTTCACCCGATAGCGTGATATAGTTAAAACTTTCAATTAACTCTTTGAAAAATGGAGCTGTGTAGTTCATTTCTGGTGTTAGTGCCTGCTTAAATTTCTTTTCGACCTCATTTTTTGGATCCGTCATGAGCACTTTGGCTCCAAAGAAGACCGAATTTAGTAAGATATCTTTCAAAAGATACGATTTTCCCATCCCTGTTGGTCCTGAAATGGTAACATGTGGGGAAGAATATTTAGACCCTTTCAACCCTAAATGAGCTAGGAATGGATGATAAAATACGAGAGATTGAGAGCTTTCAAGGCTTTCTCCCGCGTGTGATATGTTTTTCCCTAAATAAAAACCGACTGTATTCCCAATTTTCCTTGTAAGAGAGAACAAAGATTCTGCAAATGATTCTGGTGTTAAAATCTGTTCCCAATCCTCTGCTACAATTTTTGCTGCTGGTATGGATTGATGGAATAAAAGGAGCTGATCGGCTAAAGGCTGTACAAGTTCAATTTGTTGGTCTTTAAAATCCATTCTCAATCTTCTGGCTCTTTTTCGCACCTCTTCCTTTGTCTTACCATAGACGACAAAATGGACGTGTGTTCGAAGAAGAGGTTTTCCTTGATTTTTAATTTGATTTTCTAACTCATGTAACAGCTCTCTTCCGGTATTAATTAAACTATCATCGTCTTCATTTGCTTCAATAAGTTGAGCGTCTTGATCACGAAATCGTTTTTTGATGGTAATGGTTTGACTTACATCATCTTTCATTTGCTTATAGACGGTTCGCATATTTAATTCGACTGGAAATTCGTAGGACTGAAAAAAATACGCCCACTCTTTATAAGTACAATCAATGGGAAATTCGGAAACGGGAAGAAACGCACACCAAGATTCCCCATCTAATTGTTTAATCTGCACATATCCAGGCTTACCTGGGTCAAGTATTCCTTCTGTAAGGCTATACATACTGCCCTCTATAGTGGTTGGTTTCTGACCTCTCACAAACTGATGTCGAATCAGATAGCGCAATTCATTTTCTTTTATTCGATAAGCCCCTAAATAGTTTTGAAGGGTTGCAAAAGCCTCTTCTTCCGATTCTTTAAATAGACTGACTGTGTTCTCGTCTACCTCCCGTCCAGCAATTCCAGCAAGCTTTTGTAAATAACGGTTCATACTTTTAAAGGAAGAAGAAAACGTATGAATCAGACCCTCATCAAGCTCACGGCGTTTGAGTTTAACACCGACAAAGAATTTATACTCTACAACATGCTTCGCTTCTTCACGCAAAATATCTTTTGCACGATTAGCATAGTATTTTCCGATTTCGGCATAATTGCCTTCATACTGCTTTTTTAGATGATCCAGTCGCTTATCAATATCAATTGGTATTGGAATAATTTTATAATCAACTTCCTCAAAGGCGGCTAACTGCCAAGCAAGTCGTTGAAGTCGGTTAACAAGATGATTTTCAGCTTCCTCTTCATTCACGCCTACGGTGTTTTCGTGTAAACGATAATAGGACCAGGCTTCCATTTCATGGGTATAGATGACATTTTCTTTATACGAATGAATTGGGAACTGTAGCATGAATCCACCTCCTTATTGAAATCGCTCATATATTTGTACTTTTTTCATTTGGGGTTGGTATACGCATTTATGGTTACTATATGAGAAACGTTTCGAAATTAGATAGCGAAAATAGCCAATAAAGAAACGATCCAGACGTTTACCATCTAATTTACTCCGACAAATTGCTCCAGCGATTAACCAAGGCAACACGGCATAAAAAGCCAGTTGAAGTGTAGTCGGTAAAATTTGATTAATACTTCCTCTAAAAAGAAAGAAAAATCCAAAGATCAGAACGGATACAATGATTTGTCTAATTTCGATTCCCCTGGAAAAAACAATGGATTTTTCTCCTCTCCCAATTTTCCAGATTTTTAAAGGGTATTTAAAGAATTTTCGGTAACTGTAGGCTTGCGATCTCAATGAAGACCACCACTTTTTACTTGATGCCAAATAGCCGTTGCCAAACTTTCAAACTCACCTGGATTCGCGACAATTACATAACAAATAACGGCGAAAATAAAGCTTGAGAAGAACTGTCCCCATCGTTGCGAAATGAAAGCTCGCACAATCATAATAATCATAATGATAAACACAATCGCTGCGACCTGACTTGAAACGTAATCGGTTAGACCAGTAATATCTGGTAACATGGACATCATCCTCCTATAGTGTGTTTTAATTTTTGAACGTAAAATTTATTCTTTTCTTTCTTCACAACAAGCGTAAAGGGGTGTTTTGTTTGTATTCCTGTATTCGCTTCCTGTAAAAGGACAAGTGTCTTTACAATGTATTCCCCCTCTTTTACTCCATCATATACGATAAAATCTTCTAGTCCCTTATACTCGTAGAGATCTTTAAGCGATTCAGGATTATCCATCAAATAGGACATTTCCTGGATAGAATCTGTAGTATAAGAAGTAAAGAATTGTGTGGAAAATTGTTTTAGTTTATCTTCCAGTTGCACATTCTTTTTCGCTTGATCCGTTTGATCTTGTATGGCTGTAAGTCGTGCTTCACTCGGAATTGCTTGATAAAAAGGTTGCTCTATCACGTTAAATGAATTTCGATCTGTCCCCAGTCGGACGACAATCAGTTGATCTTTACGTCCCAATGATTCAACTTTAGTTATCACCTTTTCTTCTGTTACAACTTTATCCTCACCTTTTTCATTTTTCTTTTTCACTTTTACTTGTACTTTTTTCGAGTTAACATTGAATAGTTCATAATTGATACGATACACATAACTAGCTGCGTCTTCTTTAACATCCTTTACATCATATAAACTAGCACTCTTTAAAACTCGTTTTCCTTGAAACGCTGAAAGATTTTCTAACTTTCCAACCGTTAACCCTTCAGCAAGAAAACCTTGCAGTGTTTTTGCTCGTTCTTCTCGTGCCTTTTTATCATTAGATAGATTGATATAGGTCTCAATAAACTGGCCAGCATACGCCTCACCGGCTGGGGAATTCGCAAATCCCACCTTATGCAAGCTAGCAATTTGCGCTTTTGCTTGGTTTTGGTAACCGTTCACTTTCTCGTTTAAAAACCCAGTCCGAGCCCATGATTGAAAGGTAAAAAAAATAACACCTACTATCCCTAACCAAAATAAAATCGTAAAGGCCATCCTCCCATTCCATCGAGAAGATTTTAAACGTCTTTCATCTTTTAACACTTTTTTTCTGCCTTGATCTATATTCCTTTTAAGAACGCCGAAAACATTCATTGAATCCCTCCTAAGTCTAATGCGTTTCGAACATACACTCGACGGAAATAGGTATCTTGCTTTTCTTCCTCTACCATTTTTCGATTAATGAATATTTCACCGATTTGTAAGTTTTTAATGTCACTTGGATTGGCTTTGAATCGTTCGACGTTACGTACCGTACCCATCTCTGCTTCATACCTCAAATGTGGATATTTCTTTTGGATTTGCTGTGTGATTTCCTGGTCGGAATACGTCCCAAACACTTTTGCGATTCGCTCTGCATCCTTCGATGAATTGACACGTCCAGTGGCAAGTATGTTACAGTTGGATATGATTTGCTCGGTCATAACCGGGTCAACTGCATCAATATCAGACAATGTTTGAGTTGAAATAATGCACTCGAACCCTGCTGAGCGTGATTTATTAACAATGTCTACAATTCGACGATCCGCGTAGGCGGAAAATTCGTCGTATACACCAAAGATTGATTTTCGTCCCTTTGCCTGTCGGTAAGCGACTAAACTATTCACGTCCAAGATAATCATTTTGCCAATTTTGCGAATATAATCGGCGTAACGGCTTCCGGAAATACTAAAGATCACGACATCGTTGTTATCTGTAATTTTTTGGAGATCAATTCCATTTTCACTTTCGATAAATAAATGTCCTAGATCAGATTCTAATAACTCACCTAATTGCATTTTTAGACGAGTCAGACACCCTTCCACAATCTCTTCCGGAAATTCATGTTCTAGTATCGTTTTGATTTGTTTCATTCCCTCTTGAAGTTTTGTGATGGAACGGCTACGCTTCTCTACAACTGTTTTCTTAATCATCTCGACCTTTGGTTTAGTTGGAGTGATAAAACCGCTTAAATCGTCATCTTGGGATTTGTGTTCATGATCCCCGACTACAATCTCTTCTTCTACTTCAACTTCGACTTCTTCTTCAATTTCTTCTTGCGTACTGTGTTCTTTAAAAAATTCGTTCAGATTCTTAAAATTGGTTAATCGTGCAATCGTCTTAATCTCTCTTGGCGCACCCGCTTCATCGATGAGTTTGACAACCAATTGGAGATAACGAGACGCAATATCGGTGTAATAAGCTCCATCTCCTTCAGAAGAAAAGGAAAATAGCGACATTAATTTATCTCTTGTTTCTGTGGGAGTTCCATTCTTGATGGGATTATAAGTGAAGTGGTCCATTTCAGAAAATAAGTAAACGTTTTTCCCATATGCTTCACATAAGGATTTAAAATCAAGCATCGATTTTCGTTCACCTTTTCCATCAACAAAGATAATCGGTTTATCTTGCTGCAATGCTGCTTCCATTAAAGAAGCAATTAACGTAGTTTTGCCTGTACCTGTTCCTCCTGTAGCAAGCATGTGGTAGTTTAATTCGGTGGAGTTCAGTGATACACGTTCTTTAAAATCGGTGTACCCTATAAAAACTTCTTTTGAAGGTTTTTCTCGGTAGTTCTGTTGCTTTTTATCCAAAAATTTTACTCTGTTTTTGCGAAAAGCTTTATATTTCCATTCAGATTTTTGCTTTTGTACTTCACCCGACTTTGTTATCACTTTCTTTTTCCAAAAAAATGTTGCAAAGATGAAAAAAACGAATGAAAATAACAACGAAATTGCGACTAACACGACATAAGATGAAGTCTGTGCTTTCATGACATGACCATCATTGAACAAGCGTTCAAGTCCAGTTGATAGATAAGGGATATTCATCTCAGAAATAATACCAAAATACGTAAGGATTTTTCCTGATTGAAATTGCCATACAAGAAGCAGAATCCCTACCAAAAGTGCACCATATGATAGCCAGGCTCTTTTAAATTGATAGATGATAGCAAAAATTAGCATTCCAAGTATTGCAGGAAAAAAAAAGAGTAACGCAATCATCCCAATCAAGCCATAACTTACAATTTCACCAATCATCCGGTCTGTATCAGTTTGCTGTGATTGTTCCTGGCTCCTCGCCATTGAATCCACTTGGCATCACCTCTTCCCACCGTTCTTCTATGATAACAGAAGGAATTTTACGTACGGATATTTTACTTGCATTAATGAATCGTTGCTTCGCTTGATTGATGACATTGTGTATTTTGACATCATCTGCAAAATAAATCACTTGGTCATACGCATAAGGTTGGTCTTCTGATCGTTCACTCGAAAGTAATTCATCAAAGTACTTAAACTTTTCATCATATCGTTTTCGTTCTTTCTTATTTAGTTCTAGTTCTACCCAAGTTGTTGTAACTTTTCCTTCAGCTGACTTAAAAAAGAAAATAACATCAGGAATTCGGTCCCTATTTGCATTATAAGCCTTTAATTTACTCTGATTATCCCCTTGTCCAATTACCGAATAACGAATTTCTCTTTCTGTACGATATTTAAATTCAATCCCTTGTTTTATGGCCTGAAACTCATAAAAGAGAACCAAATCAGTTAAAAGAAGATCATGCTGCATCGTATAAATGGACGCCTTTGTTGGAACGGTTGCACTGACATTCGTTAAATTCCTTGCTTCAATTGTCCCCAAATAAACACCAACTTTATGAGCAATCATTTCATGCTTTACATAATTCTTACCTTCTAATTTTCTTAACCGTCTATAAACACGATGAATATTAGGCTCTTGAAATTTCAACATGATCTGTTTTGCTGTAACCATTCCATTTCTCATTATAAAGGTAAGGTACTCTAGATCCTTTTCTTTTAACGAAGTATACTTCAACATCGGATACATTCCCCTTTTCTAGCAAATATAGGAACCACTCTCCTGTTTCATATCGATCTTATATACTTAATCCTTGCGTAAAAGAATACAAATTAAACCGTAAATTCAATCGTAATTATTAGTAGCAATTTTTTAATTGAAACCTACAATAATATTCCATATCAAACTACTAAAATAGCTGAACACGAAGCTGTAAATCTTTTTAAAATATTGAATGAATATCCATGGAATATTTGTTTTATACAATCAACCTTAGAACTAAACCCTCTAACAAATTCCATTCATTTAAAATATTAATTTTGTATCATACCTTTTTTGAACTTTTCTTTCCCTCCATTGATCGTAAACTTCATCATGATCTTGAACTCTTTTTTTCACTGGAACTTATTTATTGGCCTTGAACTTTATCACTTTTCCTTTTACTTGAACTTCCCCCTTTCATCAAACTAACTTTTAAACCATCTCACTCATACATGGATTGGCTCCGGCTTTATAGAGTAGCAGAAGACCTCGGCTATGTTTACGTTGTATAGGCGAGGTCTTCTGCTGGTTACGAATATGAACAGGAGCCAATCCTGCCTTTGTATGAGTGGAAAAGACCTCAATACACTACCATAAAGAAAACAACCATTGATTTTCTTATGGATTATGTATTGAAATCTATATAAATTGCGAAAATTCTAATTTCCCAACATTTTACAATACGTACATCTGTTTCGCAATTCCAATCATTAAAATTCGTTCTGTATGCCCATGTAATGAAATTTAAAATAAGAAGAACCTCCTATAATTTCCCATTCGTACTACGTTAATTCACACAGATCTTATAAAAAAACACTGTTTTAGTATTATCAATCACCTTATACCAGTATAAAAGTCATGATATTATATCCCACTATTCCTTAACTAACAGTCAAAATAAGAATGCATAAGAAAATGCATATCTATCACAAAAATTTCATTTATATCTAAAAATTTCATTTACTGAACCACTACTATATTCATTAGCTAGCCTTCATCAACGTAAATAAAAACAGCAAATACCCACTACGTAGGACCCTATCGAAAAGAAACTTTACATAAACATTCTAACCAGATAAGAAACCTCTCAAATCTAAAAAACAAATAACTCCCCAAGTTCTTAAACCAAAAAACAGATAAAATATCCCTGAATCCAAACTAAGAAAAGGAGAATATAGATATGTATTGGCAGACTGGCTTAATAATTCTAACCGGTATTTTGTGCTGGTGGCGATGCTCCAGAACGATAAATTAGATTCAGTTCATCCCAAAGCAGATCGACTTCTACTGACGAGATGGCTAGTAAGTGTTTAAATAGTTTTAGTTCAGGAAAAATTTCAGCAAATGTTAATTGTGCATTTTTCACTTGTTCTTTACGTAGTAGCAACAATCTTTTAAAAAGCATAGTTCGGCTAGCCACTTTCGTGATTGCACCACGCCCTTGGCCAATTGTATATTTTTTTAGTTTACTAGAGCGCTTCAGAACTTCCTTTAGAGAGGATACTGCCATTCCAAAGGATTCTGCAAGCATCTTTAATGAGCCCTCTAAAAATGGTGTTTCGGGGCTTGTCCTAGCTTCTAAATAGGAAACGATGTCTTCTTCCCATTCGTTATAATGAGAACGCACTCGATTCTCGCGAGGTTTTTTAAACTTATACCAGCCTTCTCTTCCTGAAAATTGAGCTTGTCCATCTGTCCATAATTCAAGTAACCCCTCAACATAAGAACGTTTGGCACCTTTGTATTTACCAGAATACGCACTTTTTAATGTACGTTCAAATTCACTTTTTGATAAAGGTTGTGCTAAATTACTGTTAAACTGGTCCAATTCATCATATGCCTCTTCATACGATTTCTCGCTTGCATAATTGGCAATAGCCATCGTTAAAAGAGCGTTATTACGGCTGGCACTATGATGCCCTTTTTCAATATCCGTTGTACGGATGAGTGCATGATACCAGTCTGAGGACGTTTGATCGAATGTTGATGTATACTTGTTGTAAACAACACGTAAAAAGGTCCTTTTTTCTTGCTCTTCATAACCTTTTGACCATGAAAGCAATTGATTAGTATTTGCAGGTACCTCGTAAAAATCAAGTGTATTATCTTCTCTTGGTATACGAAAAAAACCAAACGGTACACAAGCTGTATCGATTGGGACATACTTACTTAATGCCTTTCGAATGTTTTCTGATAAACGTTCTGCTACTCTGAGTGCCTTGTAATCTTTGTTATTATGTATGTAAAACGGTGTGTCTAAGACAAAAAAAGATTGAAATCCCCTTGGAGTTTCCAAAAGGAGATTTGGACGAGGTAGGCCTAATTCTTCACATCCTAAATAAAGAGCATACAAATCGACGTTTTTTGTGTCGATGTCAAACCCAATGACATTAATCTGCTTAAGATTTTCACGTGTGTGCCCCTTAATCACTCGATTTTTGAAATTGTAATATGTACCACCTCGGTACGTGTTCGGTGTCCAGTGTGATAATTGCTGATAACGGTCCTGTAACGCTTCATAAGAGGTAACAACATAACCTTTACCATTAATAAGATCTTCTTTAGTAGGCGACACGAATACCGCACCCTTACGGTACAGTTCATTCTTTTCAACTTTCTCGTAAGCTACAACTCTATCAAATGGTGCACGAGATCCTTTTTTCTTATATAAATGCAGGCTGTTATGGGTCATGAATTGAATGATTTCAACTGGTGATATGACACTTCTCATTTTATGATCTAATTCATGCATTTCCATTTCGTACACCTCCTTTAAATATATATAAGAATGCTAGAATAATTTGTTGAAATAAGTATATCGAAATCGATTTTTGAAAAAGTGCCCTCTCTAAGCAAAATGCACCAAAAAAAATAAACCCTTGAAGCCTAGAGCCACATGGGTTTAGAAAAAGTTTAAATTTATTTTTCTATGCAAGTTCCGCTGAGATTTTGCACCAAATTAACAGAAAATGAAACAATTTTGATAAAAGACAATTTATAGAGATATTGAAGAAAATTCAGTTCTATCAATAGTTTCAGAGATTTAGTATAAGAAAAATGCAACACAGGTTTCGCTGACCCAAACGGATCTGTGGTGCATTTTTTGCACACAAGTTCCGCTGATTTTTCAACATTATTCCTCATAAACCTATGTGTTTTTTATAAAATCAGCTCATAAAAAGAATAAAAATGTCGTTGTATCAATGATTTATCTGGTATACAGGTTCCGCTGTCTTTATTTTTAAATGCACCAAAAATGGAGCAATCCCATCAAAAATAGTGCACGGGTTCCGCTGATTTACTTTTTAAATGCACCAAAAATGGAACAATCCCATCAAAAATAGTACACAGGTTCCGCTGAGTCACTATAAAAAAGCACCAAAATAGATTATTTCCATAGAAAATACTATTCAGCTTCCGCTAAGTCTTAAGTGGTGCATTTTATGAAGATATATGAATGAACCCTTGAGCATTTCCGTTTTTTCACTTCTTTCTACTAATTCCACATTCTATATAATTCAGTACCTAGATCGCGTTCTAATTAATGGAAAAGAAGCTAACTTATATTATAATGGTACTTTGCATATGCAGCTTTATTACAAAAAGGAAGTAATATTTTAAAAGTGGAGGCGATTGATAAAGCCGGAACTACCCTTTCGATTAAAGTCGGAAGCAAAACAATCGGAACCGGTAAAGCCGATTCTAAAGGAAGTTTCAGTATAAAAGTAAAATCTCAAAAGAAAACCTTCTTGAGTACTACTACCTATAGTGGGGCATCATTCTATCAATTAAAGGAGCTACTAACTTGAGTAACTTGGACAAAACATTTGTAAGAGACTATTCTATAGTTGAAAAAAAACTGCAGCATTTAACTAACCTGCCATTCTTTCATATTTTTAACTTCCCTTCATGTTCCGGTATACCTATTGGTCTTTTCCTCTTCGAACTGAGCTTTGGAATATACATTCTCCTAACTGGAACAGGGCGATAGTATTTGCTTTTAAGTCTCCTTACTAAATCCTCTATATTTTCTTCGAGCTTTCCACTGTATTGTTCTTTAGTTGTGCCATTTAGGTAATAATTTTTCTGAGTTCATTTTATATGTGTAACTTTTTACAATTAAAAAAGGTACTCAAAAGTATTTTTGACTTTTGAGTACCCTTTTATTACTTATAAAACTAGTCGATTATAAACCTAACTCGCTCTTTACAATTTCTAATGTTTTCGTTTTATAATTACTCTTTGGTTTTGGTGCTGTTTGTACGGATGGATTTTGCATTAAATAGTTCTTTTCAACGAATGCAAGGTCTTTAGCATCTATTGTTCCATCATAATTAATATCTGCACTTCGTTTGTTTGTTCCCCAATATGTTTGAATATATAGTGCGTCCAGTACATCGATGACATCATCACCATTTACGTCTCCACCAAGTAATGTTGGAAGTGTTATCTTTTTAAATTGTCCCATCAATTCTCCATTTTCATTTTGCATTCCAATTTTGAAATCATAAAAACTTTTAAAATGTCCTGGAACATTTACAGTCATTCGGAGTGGTTTGTCAGTAAGCGCTAAATGTAAAGCTTCAATTTTTCCATACTTAGTAAAGATTTGATTATACATATTCCCCTCAGCATCTTGTATTGATACATCTGCCCCTACCTTACTGTAATCTCTCCTACTATCAAACGTTCCACTACTAGTTAATAAACCTTGTGCATTTAAAACAGATCTCATTTTCGAATAGGTCGGAACGAAATCAACAAAAGGCGCATTTGCGATAAGATAGTTTGTCTTACCTGTTCGATTTACATATGAGCCAGATGTATATACAAGGGAGCTATCAGGTCTTATGTCAAAATTATAATCCTTTACTTTGTAAGTAACTTCCACCAATGGGATATCTCCATTTAAAGTTTGCGTATTAGTATCAGCAGCTTCAACCGTTACACTACTTGCTGAAGTTTTAGTTAGTTTCATTTCTCCTAGCTTACTAGAATCAGGATGCAAATTAATATTTTCAATATTTAAATAATCTGAAGCAACACTTAAATTTACTGTACCCTTTTTAAAATCAACAGCATTTTTCAAGACAATTTTTGAATGAATTAAGTCATCTGGTTTTGCAGTGTCTTTATCTACAACCGCAGTCAAGTACGGTGTACCTTTTTTTACGATTTTAATTGTCTTAGGTATAATACTGCCGTTACCTGAAGGGTCAGTTACAACTAATTGAACCATTTTAGCTCCTGTTCCAATCGGTACATCATATTTAAATGTACCATCTTTGTTTACAGGTATTTCTAGTGGTACTTCACCTTGTGCTAGATCATAGACTTTGTTTGCAGACTGGTCAATCTTCATTCCAGCTGCTTTATAATTCTCTATATCTTGATCAAATACTGAGCCAGTTATCGTAACTGATTTTTGCCCTTCCTCATATTCAATTACATCTCCTTCTGGTCCATCGATTATGTACTTAGGCTTTCTATTATCAACTACTACATCACGAATTTCTGTAAACTGTTTTCCAGTATCAGTTGTAGCAAGCATTTTAATCTTATAAAAGCCATCCTCTGCAACGACACTTTTAGCACTTATTCCAGAGTTAGCAAGCGGACTATACGTACCATTAAAGAGATACATATTAACTAAATCACCTTCGTTTAAACTAAATCCATCTACTGTTCCAATATATCCTATTTCCTGATTCGTTTTTCCATCCTCTAAAATGAAATCAATATTTCTTACATTGGATTTCATTTGAACTTGAGCAGTTATAGCCTTAATTGTGTTAGGACTTGAAGATCCATCTCTATAACGGTCTTCTGATAACCCTAGTGATGATGTTTCGAATAATCCTATCCCTTCTTCAACAGCATGTACTGCAAATGGAATTTTATATGTTTCCCCGGGATCATTCTGATTTGTATAAACGATATATCCTTCATAATTACCTTTCTCTGCTGTTTTCGGTATGAAGATGGATGCCTTCGTATTTTTTTGTGAATTTGCAGCTAGTTTAATAGTTGGTTCAATGGAAATTTTTACGCCATTTTTGTCAGCATCTTTTGATCCTCTTAAACCTGATTGAAATTTAACTGCTACATCAAATGTTTTTGTTTCATCACCTGTATTTTTAATGACAACTTTACGCTCTTCATTAACATCGTCGCTTAAATCCACTGAACCAAAACTTAGAGCACCTGTTTCATCTTTAATTGTTTTTTCTTTTCCATTTTTTAAAATTGGTGTTTCATTTTGAACTTTCATTTCAATCGACGAATGAACCGCTTTATATATATCCGCTCGCCCTGCTCCCGATTCAAATACACTATAGTCCTTACTTAATGGATCAGCTGTATTCATAAGAATGGCTTTAACATCACTTGGTTGCAGACTTGGTTTTGCTTGGAGTAAAAGTGCAGCCATACCTGCAACATTTGGTGTTGCCATCGATGTACCTGATAGACGTTCATACGCGTATTTATAATCGTTTGGCGTATTTTTATTAATCATATAAGCTGGAACAGTAGAGAATACACCAACACCTGGAGCAGTAATTTCCGGTTTAATATCGTACGTAACACGGGCCGGCCCACGAGAACTAAAATCTGCTAACATGTCTGCTTTTGTTTGGATTTGTCCAAGTTCATTAAAAGTAAATGTACTTGTTGTATTGATTTTAGATTTCAAAGCTAGGCCTTGGGCATTCGTTAATGTGAATGTTGAAATATAATTTAATCCTTCACCTAAATAAGAAGGGATTAAACCTTCATCTGGATTATTATTGAAAAGTAGGGCTGCTGTTGCACCGTTTTGTTTCGCAAATTTTACTTTATCGCCCAAAGTAATATTATTTCCGCGACTTATTAATACAACTTTACCTTTTACATCTTTGTTTTTATAATCAGTCGATGCGCCATATCCAACATCAATGATTGAAAAAGTTTGGCCATTCAATTGCTCAACATGATCTGTGTAACCTTTCGCCATTTCTTGCAAGTCAGCAGAAGTTGTTTCTGTACCTGATTGAAGTACACTCTTATATGTATGTAAATTATTTGGTGCATTACTTGCACCTACAGTCAAGGCAAGTGCTGCAGTACCTGGAGAACCTAATGTGTACAGATCATTTCCGCTGTTTCCTGCAGCGATTACTGCTGTAACTCCGCTTAGTACCGCTTGATTAATTGCTATACTTGTAGAATAAAGAGGATTATTAATTCCTGCACCTAAAGATAGGTTAATAACGTCCATTCCATCTGCTACCGCTTTATCGATACCTGCCAAAATACTAGCATCATAACCAGATCCATAAGGTCCTAAAACACGATAAGCATATAAGTCTACATCAGGTGCAATACCTTCCATTTTATAATCGCTATCATTCTTTCCTTGACCGGCAATAATTCCTGCGACATGAGTTCCATGTTCAGTATAATACGATGCTCCATTTGCCCAGTAAAATTCGGCTACACCAGATTTTTTCCAATCTTCATATGTAGTTTCCATCGGGTCATTATCATTACCGACAAAATCATATCCACCTTTATATACATCCTTTAAATCTGGATGATTATAGTCGATACCTGTATCAATGACTCCAACTTTAACTCCTTTACCAGTAAAGCCTTCCTGATGAAGCTTGTCTACTCCTAGAAAGGAAAGAGCTGATTGATTACTCGATCCTCCAGTTTGCATTCCTTCTTGATTGTTATCTACTTCTGCATGAACTTCTTCATTACTCCAAACTGCTTTAACAGCTTTCGATTTTAATAAGTTTTTAATTTGATTTGCTGGTAGATTCATTGAAACACCATTAAAAGCATGCTTATAGGATTGATTTACTTTATATTTAACTTTTTTATTATTGTCTTCTGTTAATATTTGTCCTAAATCCTTTGAAAAAGTTGCATGATCTTGATCAACTAAGCTAGTTGCCTCAGTCTTTGTTAGCTGTTGACCCTTTAAACTTGATTCGAGTTGAGCGACTTTTGCTGGTTTGTTATTAAATTCAACGATAACGCTCGTTTGAGTTGTAGCATCTAAATCAATATCAGGATTAACTTGTAGTCCTGTCTCATTACTCGTTGAGAGCTGATGAAGTGCTGCCCTCTCGGCTGGTGATAAATTTGCTAGCATTTCATCTACTTTCGAAACTGTTTCAGCTTTTGATACGGTTGTTACATGGCTTAGGGAGCCAAGAAAAAAGCTGGAATATAATGCTAATACTGTAAAACTTTTGACGAACTTACTTCTAGAAATAGTTCTTCTCATTTTCAACCTCCAAATTTTCAAAAATAAAAGTCTCTTTCATTATTTGTTATTCTAAATATTCAGTCAATTGGGTTATTCGGTTCCCTATTCATTCAACTTTTAAATGTTTTTCGATATTTTTCGAGGTTTTTCATCAAAAAATTCAAGAATAGTTTATTAACTTATTTCCTTTTTTTCTATGACTCTGTTATATTTCAACACGATAAAAAGAGGCTAACACAAAAAGTCGTTTTTCAACGAGCTTTTGAGCGCCTCTTATGATTACTTATGCAACTAATCACATGTTTTAGTTGAATAAGAGTAAATTAAAATTGAATTTTTAATTAACATAATCTACTATGAAATATTATTTAGCCCAAGCTGATACTGGCTAATATGTATTCCTTCGCCAGCCTTATTTTAATCCTAATTGGGTTAAAATACTGGAATATAAAAACCTCTAGCACGAAAAATTGATAAAAGACCGACAGAAAAAATTGTAGCAATACTTGTAGAAATAATTATATTTTTCAATGTCATAATAGTTTTCTTCTCTCCTGTTAAATATGAACTGATCATTTAGCTCATTAGTTTGTTTAACTAACTAACTTACCCATTAGTTTATTTGTTTTATGGTTTATCATTCGGTGCAGTCCAATATTTAAGTCCTTCCATTGCTCTTTCTCGGTCACTCATATCATCATTTCCCAATGTATCATCAAATTTAAGCGATAATATATGGCTCGCTTTTGCTAACCTCTTGTATACATTATATCCATCAATAAATTGAGTTGTTTCTTTTTCGTACTCTGCCTTATTTTTCTCAATCGCATACCAAGAACCCATTTTAGCCAATGATACCCTGATAAGCTCAATTTCCTTTAACACCTCAATTATTTCTTCACCAGAGTATGTTATTTTCTTATTTTTCTCTAACATTGAATTATCTCCCCTTAAATTTCTTTTAAACAAAACAGCTCCTGAAACCACAACTAAGGTCAATAATTCCACTTTTAATTCTATAATCCTTCTTGAACTAATCTGCCATTTTGTTGAATAAGGAAATCAACATTTTACTTTAACGGAGCCTAGATTTTAATAGGTTTTTTACCTACTATGATTAGTCATTCGACACATATCACTAATGAAATACCAATGTTTCCAAGTGAATTTCTATTAAAAATTTGATTCAATATGTAAATATGATGTAATTCACTTAAATTAATATGTCTCTGTTTAATTTTATTTTTGATAATTTAATAAAAGAAAAAGACCACATTTTTATGGTCTTACTCCTGTTTATGCTGAATGATTCATTTGTTTTCTAATAAATTATACTTCAAAATATTTAAATTAATAGTATGAAATCTATCTTAAACTTCTTCTAAATCCAGCTTTCTCAGCATCTTCTTCAGTACAAAACATTACTTCTGCATTTGTTCTTGTATAAAATTGATCACCTGGTTCATGATATATTTTTTCTCCATTATATGTAGTTGTATTACCCTTAATTTGAGGGTTAGAACAGTTTCCGCTAATTTGTTTCATATGAAAATAGTGAAATGTGTAATATCCTATTATTAAAACCACACCTATAATTAAAATTTTTCTGCTGTTACTCATTAGAAATAGTTACCTTCTTCCATTTTAAAAGTATTATTCATAGTAATTAGATGCTCGGAATGATTAATTTATCTGAGAATATAACCCTCTAAATATCATTGCTAACCGCATTATTAAGCAATATTATTGAACATCTAGCATGAAACTAAAAATGGCACTTATCTTTTAAATGATTCCTCCTAAATGCTACTTTTATAATATTTAATCTTTTAAGAACCTTTTAATAAAAATCCTAACTAATTATCAAAAGAAGAGTAATTTTGGAACCTCTTCTATTCATATGTGTTCTTAATTAGATATTCGCTAATAAAAGTAAATATCCCTTTTTTAGATATATGTACACCTTTACATCTTAATAAACAGTTTGAGATATGCTTTAGATTTACAGTATTTTGCACCTTACAACCGAACCCGTTAGGATAATCCGCTTGCTTATTTTATTATATAAATTTCTCTATTAAGAATAGTGTAAATGCTATATAGTTAAAATTATCTGAATATTATCTAAAAAGACAATTAAAAGGAGATGGAAATGTGGTAGAAAGGTTACTTGCTTTTGCAATAGATTTTATTAGTGCAGCAATACCCTTATTGATAATTGCATGGTTAATTACTTTAATCTTTAAGAAGTATCGGAAAGAATTCCTAGTCGGTGCGGTATCGTTAGCACTTTTATCTTCCTTAACTCAACTTTACAAGTCATTTGGTAATAATGATAAACTTACTAATGTTGAAACAAGCAAAAAATCATCACAGAAATCTATTGTTTTCACAGATGAAGAAAAAGGTAGAATAGAAAGGATTATCATTGGAATACAACAGGATGATCCTTCATTTCTAACAAAAGATGTTCATAAGGAATTTTGGTCCATTTTAGAAAGTCAAGGTGAACTATCTAAGAAAGAGATTGCTGATTTGAAAGATGCTTATACTAGTGCTACAAGAGATATGCAATATTTTTATGAGGATGCTCTTATTTCATTAAATAGTGGGGAGCCATTTATTTCAGAAAAAAGAAAATAACTTGAGTCTGAAATGTTAGGCAAAGGACTTATTACACAAGAAAGACTTGATAAGAATCAACAATTACTTAAGAAAATTGCAAATGGAGAACCTGTTCCTGGGCAAGACGGGAAAGAAGTTGTATTAGATGAAGTCCACATAAGATACATAGCAGGTGGATTTTCTAAAATAATGTTAAATATTGATATGTTATTTACAAAATAAACTATTTGGAGGAAAAGAACGTGATAATTACGATTATATGCGTCGTGTTATTCTTAGTTTTTGTAGCATACCTATTTGCGCTGATGCGTGAAACAAAAGAACAATATGGAAACCTTTTTGGGTACATTGCAGTTGGAATATTAGCTTTTTTGGTAATTGCGTTAATGGTAAATAAGTAAAAATATAAAAGGACAAATAAAAAAGAAGCAGCGGGTTATCCGTCTGCCTTTTTTCTTTAGAAGATTACTAGTCTTTTACATTTTTAAGATCAGTAATTAAATATTCAAAGTTAGAATCTACATGAGACTATAAAATTAAACTTCCCTTAATATACTAGCATTGTTCTTTACTTGCATTGCACACGAATAATGGAATAAACAAATAAGGCAACCTTTTGTCTGGATCTGAACCTAAAACATCAAAGAATGCTTTTTTTCATATGATAACCCCAATTGGTTACCAGCCTCTATTTCAGAATCCCCAAGGAAAAATATGAAAAGATTAGTGATAGAAAATGAATTATAATTAGAGTAAAAGAAATGGGGGCGGAATCATGAGGCTAACATTAAAACAACAGGCGTTTGTTGAAGAATACATTCGAACTGGAAATGCTACTCAATCCGCAATTAACTCTGGTTATAGTAGAAGCACTGCTTATGCAATTGGAGCTGAAAACTTGAAAAAACCTCAAATTAAAGAATGTATACAAAAGCGCATGAGTTCCATACAAGATGAACGAATTGCCACTGCGGATGAAGTATTACGATATTTAACGAGTGTTATGCGTGCTGAAGTAACTGAAGAAAAGTTATTGTTCACAAAGCAAGGCCATGACTTTTTACAATTGCAAGTAAATGTAAATGATCGGAATAAAGCAGCTGAACTCCTAGGGAAACGATATGCGTTATTCAATGAGAAAAAAGAGATTAGTGGAAATGTAGGTGTTCATATTATAGATGACCTCCAGTAAAATGGGGGTTATTTTTTTATTAAAAAGTATCCATCTTATTAAACTAATGGTAGCCACTATAATAAAACTTGTCGATAAATTATTAATTCTAAATGAATAGAAAAATAAAAGTTAATTCATATTTCAAGTTATAATTTATGTATTAAATACATTAGAAAATAGGGAGTGAAATAATGAGGAGAAATATCTTCATTTTTACAGCAGTGATTTTATTTGTTGGTATCATCGGTGGAGCAATTAGTTACGCATCTACGACAAATAAAACTTATTATGGTTGTGTAAGGAAAAGTGATGGAGTTTTAAGAGTCATTAGCAAAGGTAGTAAATGTAAGCAGTCAGAAACGTTTATTCAATGGAATCAGAAAGGTGATCCAGGTGCTACAGGTCCTAGAGGTCTAAAGGGTGATAAAGGAACTAATGGTATTCAGGGTCCAAAAGGTGCTACTGGTAATATTGGTCCTCAGGGTCCTCAAGGTGACAAAGGAGATACAGGAGCCATTGGACCACAAGGTCAAAATGGTGGGGTCTCTTTAAGTTATGGGTCAATGTATTATAATTATGATACACCACATGGCCCTACATTGACTGCTCCCTCAATATTTACTTTTCCGAAAGATTACACAAAAAATGGACCAGCAAAAGATATAACCTATGATTCAGATGGTATTATTGTTCAGCATTCAGGTGTCTATGAAATTTCTTTTTCTATTACTGATTCAAATAATGGTTCACTAGTAGCAATAGTATTGTCAGGAAACAATCCAGAGACTATTAATGCTCCAATTACTAATTTGGGTAGAGCATGGACCAGCATGTCGGAAACAATACAACTGCACGTAAATGCTGGAGAAAAAATACAAATAATGTTCCAAGGACCTAATTCACAAATTACTCTTGTTTATGCTTCACTTGTTGTTCGCCAAATTGATCAAGATTAAGAAAATAAAGTTTATGAGGGTATTTGATAATGAATCTATCTAGGGGCGTAGATATGTATTATTTGCGGAGAAAAAAGAGCCTATCATTGCGGTAGGCTTTTTCTTTTCTTATACAACATACGCATCATTTAGTTGAATAAAGAATTAATCACTTTCTACTTCACCATAAGATAAAATATGAACTTCAAATCTTATATTCAATTCTGCTAACAATTGTAGCATATTAGGGTTAAGTTCAAATCCCATTTGTCCCGAGTTTGAACGAACACTGAAGAAAATATATACATTATGAATTTTAGAAAGTTTACGAATAAACTCTTTAGATTTATCTAGCTTTAATAAAAAATCATCTAATACTTCATATAAATGTTCATAACCATCTTAATCAACATTATAAGTCCATAAATCATCTTTCATTTTTCTTAACGAAGTGATTAATGTACCTTTTTTATTTATTTTAGTTGGAGTAAAACCCAAGCTTGCTGTAATTTCCTCGAAATCTAATTGATCATCTCTAATATTTAAACTAAAAAAACCTTCCATCATACACCTTCTCAATATAGTAAGTTTAGATTTTTATGATTATATCTCTATTATAACTCTAATTCCTTATGCAACTAAACTGCCATTTACTTTAATAAGAAAAAAGCTACCGAAGCAGCTTGGGGTTGTCCAACTAAAGCATGCGTTCGTATTATAAGGTCATCCAGTTTTTACTGGTTGACCATTTTTCATATGGTTTTATTATTATGGTAGCCGGGGTAGAACGTTGCATGCGTGGGGCTTTGACCCCGTTAACTAAACAGTTCGCCCCCTATTTGTAGAAGCATGATTTGGGCTGGTTGGGACTTAGATCTCGTATAACAAGCGAACCTATGACACTGCAAAAGGATTAGGGGTTACCGGTGAATTATTTTTTAGGAGGAGATAATTTATGAATCCAGTGGTTGGTCTGGATATTGCCAAAGGGGAAAGTCAAGTTCAAGCATTTTTAGATAAGGGGCATCCATATAAACGCAGTTTTAAAATCGCACATACACTTGAAGGGTTTGGTCAATTACATCATTTTTTTATAGAAATTGAGAACCTTTCTAAACAAAAACCAGTAATTGTATTAGAGTCGACAGGACACTATCACTCACCTATTCTTCACTTTCTAGAAGAACATAATTATTTGTATATTGTCGTTAATCCATTAATTTCTTATCGAGCTAAAAGCACGAGTTTACGAAAAGTTAAAACCGATGCGATTGACTCGTATCACCTCTGCGAGCTGTATTACAAAGAAGAATTAGAGCCATATAAAAAACGAGGCATTCAGCTTCTAAATCTTCGTAATCTAACTCGACAACACGATAGTATTACTGGGATGAGTTCACAAACAAAATTACAGTTCCAAACAATACTTGATCAAGTGTTTCCTGAATACACTAGTGTATTTGGAGACCTATACTCGATTGTTTCCCTCCTCACTTTACTGGAATTTCCAACGTCAAATGATGTTCTTAACGCAGGAGAAGACCTACTTTCTGAGAAGATCAAGTTGTATTGTAATAGCCGTTCAAAATCTTGGGCAAGAACAAAAGCTAAAGATTTAATAGCTGCGGCAACAATAAATCCATTTCAAACAAACTTATATCACAGTCTTGTCATAACGATGGAAATGCACATTAAGTTGATTCTTCAATACAAAGAGCATCTATCGAAATTAAAGCTTGAAATAGATGCCCTTGTGAAAGAAATTGAAGAATATAAGATTATCCAAACGATTCCCGGTATAGGAGAAAAAATCGCTGCAACGATTATTTCAGAAATCGGAGAAATCGATCGGTTTAATCACCCTAAAAAACTTGTAGCATTCGCTGGAGTTGATCCAAGCGTCTTTGAGTCTGGTAGATTTACAGCAACGAAAAATCGCATTACAAAACGAGGATCTAGCAGACTAAGACATGCCTTATTTATGGCCGTTCAATGTGCCATTCGAGACAGTCGTAAAAAGAAAACAACCGAAGAAATCATCCCGAGAAATAAGAGATTAAGAGAGTTTTACGACAAGAAACGTAATGAAGGAAAACCCTATAAAGTAACAGTTATAGCTTGTGTAAATAAGCTTTTACACTGGATTTATGCCTTATTAAAAACCAATACCTCTTTCCAAGATATAGATTAAATGTAAAGGTAAGGAAAGAAATACAAAACCTTCCAAAGTATAATGGTTGGAAGGTTATTTGGCATGTTTATTTTTAGTATAACATGTGTTTTATAAGATTTTTATTGAAAAATATTGACAACTATTAGCTGGTTTAGTTCAATATATAATTTGTTTTAGTAATCTAGATTATTAATCACCAATAGGGCGATTGAAATAAGTGCTATTAATATCCAAATGACTCTGGTTAACTTTTTATTTTGTCGGACACCTTTCTTATCTAATATAAAATAACCACACAGTAATAAAACAAATAAAATATTAATTACCCAACGCACTACAATTCCTCCATTTTTATAATTCCTTAATTAATTATACACTTCATTCGACTTAGATAATTTGGGGGAATTTTAACTTTTTCCATAGAATTCCACATTATCGTTATTGAACTAAACTGCCATTTAGTTTCACAAAAAAATCGACTATAAAGCCGATCAAGTTGTGCAACTAATGCATGCGTTAGTTGCATAATTTGTACATTACAAATCTATTTATCAAACCATTCTTTTATATATATTCCATAGTTTGTTTCAGCAAATTTCATTGCTTCATCGATTGTGTCAAGAAGATAGTCATTTTGTACTTCCCAATTCTTGTCACAAAGGAATATATATAATATCTATCGTCATTCACATATTGTGCAATTGCTAATGCTGTTATTGGTACTTTGGTTGTTGTACCATCTTCTTCCTCAAATATCATTAACTTCAAATGTTTATTCGAGTCATTAATTGTGTGTTTTAACACAATTGCACCGTCTAATTCATTTGGAACAAACATAGTTCGTCTCCTTTAAAATTAATGCATACTAACTCTATTGGTTTTAAAGTAATGCATGCGTTAGTTACATTAGAAAAACTTATAGTTCACATCTCTTCCCAAACATAATTTGGAATGGTTGCAATTAATAATATGTTTTGGAATACATCTATATCCAATACAATATTATCTTTAGCCTCATATACTTTCTCTATCTTTTCGATAGTTTCATTTCCAAAATCAAATTCATAAATTGCAGCACCTCTATCTGTTATACCAAATAAATTCTGTCCTTTTTTTATTAATTTAAAAATCTGTTCATCAACTTGTAGTTTTTTCCATTTACTTCCACTGATGTCACGTATCCACAATCCACTATCGGTAGTGATTACGATCCTATTCTTTAGGATTTTCATATCCCAAGGAATACCTACATTTTTTGGGATAGATATTGCATTCCATTTATCTTTGTTCTTCAGATGAATCTCCCTATTTTGAGTTAAGATAAATAACTCTCCCTTATCTGAGATTTGAATTGTGTGAAGGGATTCAGGAACTGTATGTTTTCCCCAACTATCCCCTTGAGTTATAGTTGTGTAAACCATACCATCTGATAAAACTGCAATGTTATTATTCAAAGAATAGTCTATGTTTTCAATTTCCTTTTTTAAATTCAATATTTTATTCCCTTTATTTTTACTAGTTACATTTGACCATATCTCGGATGCCGTTGATACATACAATTCTTCTTCAGGGTTAAACCAAGCGTATTTTACATACTTGCTTATTTCTAAGTCAGTCCACTTTTTCCCAACGTTTGAACTTACTCTAAGAAACGGATGATTGGCTGTATTAAACTGGGTTGGTTTTCTATCCCCCCAAGTAACCAAGTTTCTTTTCCCAGCTGTGATTCCCATTAATGCCATACCTTTTTGGGTTATCTTAGAAGAATTTGATTCTTTTTGTAAAGATATCAAACCACCACCAAATGGGACTTTGTGTATCGCGCCTGTCACTTGCGCGTTTTTAGGGTCGAAGCTAATTCGTGTAAATAATTTATTTCTATCAGTACCCAAAATGGTTATACTTGGTTTCCCTTCGATAAGATCAAGAGTATAATGGTAACCTGTAGCCCAATCCAATCCTTTCTGGAGACCATATTTTTTTTTTGCTATATTTAGTAGGTATGGACTATCAAACTTAATATCCTCCAATTTTATCGTTCCATTATTATCCCCTACATGCTCACGGCTAAAGGATATTTTCCCTTGAGAAATTCCTATAGATAATAATTTTTGATTTGATGCACTAAATTCCATATTCCAATAATACCGTTTCCCAGTTTCTCCCTTTGAACCTTCCAAATTTTCGTCGACACTTGTTATTCTCGTTAAAGAAGCATTTTTATTCCATGTTTTTGCTCTATTTAAGCCAAGATATATTGCCTCCTTAAGTGTTAATTCCTTGTTATCTATTCTTTTAATTGATGCCTTAACCACTTTTATTTCGATACTAATTAGAGTTAATACTATGGCTAATATAACTAATTTAGATGCTACCTTTTTAATACTTAACAAGGTGAAACCACCATCCATCCTATAACCAAAATAAAAAACCAGTTTTAACAAAGGGTTTGTCAAAATTGGTTTTTTATTCAATCAACTTACCACTTACTTAATAAAAAAAAGATTATTCGAACTAACTCAATGATTTTCAACTAAAGCATGCTTTAGTTGAAGAACACAAACTGCTTAATTGCAGTTTTTTTATTGAAGTAAATGGCAGATTAGTGGAATAAGAAAAGGAATTTTTTGCAAACTCATTGAATCTAAATATAGATTTGGATACGTATCGAAGAAAAGAAAAATAAAAGCAGAAAGGTAGAATTAAAAATTATGTCATTACGATTTTTAAGAAATATTATTCTTTTTATTCTTATTCTAGGTGTGGGCATGTGGCTGTTTATCGATGGCTATAAGTTCGCAATTTATGCCGGACCTATTTTTATAGTAACCAAAATAGTATGGGATTTGATTGAAAATAAAGTTAAAAAGAAAAAACTTAAGCAAAATTAATAATTGTGTATGCATCTATAAAGTGAAAGCTGTTTATTCAACTAAAGCATGCTTTAGTTGAACAATGAATAACTGCTACGGCAGTTTTTTTTATTCAAAATAATGGCAGGATAGTTCAATAAGAAAGCAGGAATAAAGTACGGAATTAATTACTAGAATAGTACAAGCAAGGGGGCGTAAAATTGAAAAGAAAATTCATTTATGGAATGTCTATTTTATTTGCAATTTTATGTATAGGGTTGTCTGCTTGTCAAAAAAATAAAGAAATTGTAAAAGTTAGTATTACAAGAGAAAATCTCACTATGAACATAAGCAGCGAAAAGACATTGAATCAAATTGAATCAATTCTGGCAAATGTTAAGTGGAGTCCAGGTACACAAGTAAGTTGGGCAAAAGAAGAAGATTGCAAAATCGTTGTGACATATAAGAATGGTTCAAAAACAAGTAAAACTGAATATGGAGTATGGTTTTCAGGAATAGAAGCTGAACTATCCAGTAGTGAGTCAGACGAATCATATGGTGAGTTAAACAAAGAAGATACAAAGAGACTAAAAATGATAGTAATGAACAAATAATTTATTGTATATATGATGAGTTCTTATGGAACTAACGCATTAGTTAGTTGAATAAGCACTTTCAATTTTCAACCTCTAAATTAGTAATTTTTATATTAATTAATTACACGAATCCTAACATAATAAGTTGCTATTTTTCCCGTTTCAAATTCAGACAAGTATTGAATGATATAATGCCCAGGTTTTGTAATAGTTTGAACGGTCGATTCAGTTTCACCACGTAAAAAAACATTTTCATCTACATTGTAAATAGATACGTTGGTAGCATCAGTTGATGCACTATTTTTATAAGTAATAGGATGGTTTGATTGGACAATTAATTCAGGTTCATTTTGTAAATGTGTATTTAGTTCATTTACGCTTTTAAAATAAAAATTTTTTGTTGTACCTTTTCCAAAAGCACTATAATCATAATCTTTTGCTTTCAATTCGTATGACTTATTTTCAATATTAATTGAAGCAGTTGGTACATTTGGAGAATAAAAAAAGCTATAATAAACAAGAAAAATTAATACGAATGCACCAATAAATCCCCATGATTTTTTTGATTTAAACATTTAGCTCCTCCATTAGTAACAGTTTTTACTGTTAAAAAAAGACCGCCGAAGCAGTCATTCATTGTTCAACTAAAGCATTAGTTAGTTGCATAAGGAATAAGGTTGTTAGTTACCTGTGAACCTTACCAAGAGGTATATAAAGAATATAATAACCACTAATATAATCATAGGAAAGCATCCTATTTTTGATATTCCATTTAAATCACCAGACATTGAATTGTTAACTGCATCATTGAGGTTTTCAACTGGATTCTTTTTAATTTTCATAGCAACCTCCAAAAATGATTTACTCCAATCTTTTTATTCTCTCTAAAATAAGTTCCATATATTTACAGCAAATCCTTCTTCAACTAATCTGCCATTTACTTGAATAAAAAAAACGAGCTGCAAGCAACTCGTGATATGCAACTAAAGCTTGCGTTAGTTGCATAACTTATAAGTTATTAACTTCATAAGCAGTACGGATTCCTCCTTCAATAGCCCCTTGTATCCATCCTTGAGTAGTTGATGCATGAGAACCACCAAAGTGAATTCTTCCTTCTGGTGTGCCAATAAAAGGACCAAGCTCTCGTTGTTGGCCTGGTTTATACATGACAAAAGCTCCACCAGCAAAGGGAAATTGAGTCCAACTGTGCGAATACCCTACTAAAAATTCTTTATATACAATATCCCCAAAAATAACCGCAAGATTTTCCAATGACTTTTCAATACGCTTATTATTGGTCATATTGTCCCAAATGGAGGCATCATCTTCCCATGTATAACTTGCTATCATAACACCAGTTACATGTGAATTATGACTTGGAAAGTATGAAAACTTGATCGGTAGATCAGTGGTTAATTTTCCACCAAACAAACCAAACTTCTCCCAAAATCTTGTTCTAAATTGTAGAGCAACTTTTGTTGAATCAGCATAATGTATCTCTCTAATAATTTTCCATTTAATATAAGAAATAGAATCATAAGGATACACCTCTAAAAAGTTAAATAGTGTAAAAGAGAGTGTAGAAATCACATAGTCACATTCATATTTATTACGTTTTGTAAGTACTTCATTTTCTGTAAAGAGTGTCACTTTAGACTCACTTTGCACAATTTTTTTTACTCTTTCATTAAGTTTAATCTCATCTCTAAGTTGAGGTAAAAACGCTCTTACAAGTTGGTCGGTCCCACCAGTTATTTCATATAACTTCAAGTTGGGTGTTAATAATATCCCTAATTCCCTCAATATTGCTGTAAATGCAAGTTCTGGGAAACCTTCCAAACCTACAATTGCCTTAATCATATCAATTGCTCCAGTCGACAGTGAAGGACCGATCGGATTATACTTTAAAAAATTCTCCATTGAATATTGATCATACATACGAATAACAACATCCCAGTTTTTTAATGGATCTTGATTTATGAAATCTAACAATGGACCTATTGCTGAATTAAGTAATTCAATTGCCGTTTTTCCCTTTTCATTTGGTTCAACAGGAAATTTTAAGATATCTGGATTTGATTCATAAGTTTTTTGATTTGTTAGTACATTGTTGATGTAAATCAGATCATTCGGAGTACTATTAATAAATTCATTTACAGGTAAATTAAATTTATTTATTAATGCAATTGTTAACTGGTGAATAGAAGGAATACGCATAGCACCTAGTTCGCCATATTGGTAATCAAGAAATGGCTCTCTTTTTGTAAAAATTCGTCCACCAATTCTACTATTTGCTTCTAAAATAGTGACTTGATGCCCTGCATTTTTTAAAAGTGACGCAGCAAGTAAACCTGATATTCCAGCACCTATAATTGTTACTCGCTTTGGTGAGTTCGTTTTATTCAATCCATTTTGAATTATATTTATCATTTGCTCCATTGAGAGGACTTCTTGAACCAAAGAGTACCACCTCATCTTGTAAAAAAATTGACTATCTTTAAACACTATTCGATTTCAAGAGAAAGTAGAATTTAAACACATTTTTAATATGTAAGTTAAAAGCATTGAAATTCCTATTTAAATTATCCTTCCTTTATGCAACTAAACTGCCATTTTGTTGAATAAAAAAAATCGACTAAACAGCCGATCTTGTTGTTCAACTAATGCATTATTTAGTTCAATAAGCTTTATTACACATTCACTTGAATATCTGGCTGTTCTTTAGGTTTCTTTTCTAGAGCTGTTACGAGTATATATCCAAAAATTAAGGCAGCAATGAAATATATTTCACTAGACAAAAGCACAGTGCTTATATAGTTTGGTAACATCAGGATACGTGCTTTGGCATAAATCAAAGGATACAAAGCAATATATATTGCAGGCACACCCACAAATACCAATTTTTCTAATTTGAAAGACCATCTACCACTTTTACTGTTCTCTTTAATTAAAGTTGGTAACCCAAGGAATATCCCAATGATGATGTATAACAAAGGGACATAAATTATATATGAGATAAAATTATAAGTTTCAGCCGAATGTTCTTTCAACAATCGTTGAATTTGTAAGACAATGAAAATAGCAATAAAGAAACCAACAGAGTATAAGAAGTAACGAATTGCTTCCTTCGACGAAATAAAAATCCCTCCTTTTTAGGTTTACCTTTATATATTCCTCAGATCACCAATTATACCTTTTTGCTTGGGAATACAGTAATTGTACTTCTGCTCGTTAGTTCAATAAGGTTGTGTTCAATACTTAAAAAGTTTTGACTATGTTGTTATAAATGTTCAAAAAATGTTATGCAACTAACGCATGCGTTCGTATTATAAGGTCATCCAGTTTTTACTGGTTGACCATTTTTCATATGGTCTTATTATTATGGTAGCCGGGGTAGAACGTTGCATGCGTGGGGCTTAGACCCCGTCAACTAAACAGTTCGCCCCCTATTTGTAGAAGCATGATTTGGGCTGGTTGGGACTTAGATCTCGTATAACAAGCGAACCTATGACACTGCAAAAAGGATTAGGGGTTACCGGTGAATTATTTTTAGGAGGAGATAGTTTATGAATCCAGTGGTTGGTCTGGATATTGCCAAAGGGGAAAGTCAAGTTCAAGCATTTTTAGATAAGGGGCATTCATATAAACGCAGTTTTAAAATCGCTCATACACTTGATGGGTTTGGTCAATTACATCATTTTTTATTAGAAATTGAGAACCTTTCTAAACAAAAACCCGCAATTGTATTAGAGTCGACAGGACACTATCACTCACCTATTCTTCATTTTCTAGAAGAACATAATTATTTGTATATTGTCGTTAATCCATTAATTTCTTATCGAGCGAAAAGCACGAGTTTACGAAAAGTTAAAACCGATGCGATCGATTCGTATCACCTCTGCGAGCTGTATTACAAAGAAGAGTTAGAGCCATACAAAAAACGAGGAATCCAGCTTCTAAATCTTCGTAATCTAACTCGACAACACGATAGTATTACTGGGATGAGTTCACAAACAAAATTACAGTTTCAAACAATACTTGATCAAGTGTTTCCTGAATACACTAGTGTATTTGGAGACCTTTACTCGATTGTTTCTCTTCTCACTTTACTAGAGTTTCCAACGTCAAATGACGTTCTTAACGCAGGAGAAGAACTACTTTCGGAGAAGATTAAATTGTATTGTAATAGTCGCTCAAAATCTTGGGCAAGAAAAAAAGCAAAAGATTTAATAACTGCGGCAACAAAAAATCCATTTCAAAAATATGTATATCATAGTCTCGTCATAGCGATGGAAATGCACATTAAGATGATCCTTCAATATAAAGAGCATCTATCAAAATTAAAGGTTGAAATAGATGCCCTAGTGAAAAAAATTGAAGAATATAAAATTATCCAAACGATCCCCGGTATAGGAGAAAAAATCGCTGCAACGATTATTTCAGAAATCGGAGAAATTGATCGGTTTAATCATCCTAAAAAACTTGTAGCATTCGCTGGCGTTGATCCAAGCGTCTTTGAGTCTGGTAGATTTACAGCAACGAAAAATCGCATTACAAAACGAGGATCTAGCAGACTAAGACATGCCTTATTTATGGCTGTAAAATGCGCCATTCGAGACAGTCGTAAAAAGAAAACTACCGAAGAAATCATTCCGAGAAATAAAAGATTAAGGGAGTTTTACGACAAGAAACGAAATGAAGGAAAACCCTATAAAGTATCAGTTATTGCCTGTGTAAATAAGCTTTTACACTGGATTTATGCCCTATTAAAAACCAATACGACTTTCCAGGATATAGCTTAAATGTAAAAATAAAACAAGAAATACAAAACCTTCCAATTCATAACAGATGGAAGGTTATTTGGCATGTCTATTTTTAGTATAACATGTGTTTTATAAAATTTTTATTGAAAAATATTGACAACTATTAGCTGGTTTAGTTGAACAAGACATACACAAAGACCGAACTAAATCGGTCTTTTTTTCTTTGGCAAAAATAAACAATATTCTTTAACAGAGCTAAATAAAAAAGCCAGCTTTAGGTTATCAAGACTTAAATTTAAAAAAACTTAAAAAATAAAGAAGAGCACATATTAGTCATATATAATATGTGCTCTTCTTTTATTCCATTAAAGTGCCCTTTAATGGAAGATCAAGATAATGATTATGATTGCTGCCTTTAGCTTATTCAACTAACGCACTCCGTTAGTTCTTATAGTTAACCATTAAATAACTCCCACTCAAAGATGAGTTAGGAGTTATTTGTACACATTACTTTTTATATCAGTTTATTAGAAATGCTAGTCAACATCCTTCCAAGTCCTTCTATCTATTATGTCGGAAGCTGTGGTTTCGCCGATACCAAATTTTCGTGCAATGGCTGCTTTAGACATCCCTTCCTTATGAAGTAATCTGATTTCTTTCACTTGTTCTTCGGTTAATTTCTTCGTTTTATTACCTAGTTTTTTGAGTGCCTTTTTCAATTCCTCCGGTCCACCGAAATCGTATAAATGAGTTTTGACATTCTTCCAAGTTTGACGGTGAACGATACTAAACACCACGGATTGACTTACGCTATACCTTTCCGCCAATTGTTTAATGGTAATCTGTCCGGCCCCATACAGCTTTCGTATTTCGCGGACTAGATTTTCAGTGAGTTTACTAGCGTGATTCTCTTCGCCCTTTGGTAACTTTCTATTCAATAATCTTTTTTGTTTGTCTTCTTTTGTAATCACGATTCCATCGTTAATGTGGGACCAGGATGTACCGTTAATAAGGCTTAAAACGACACCTTCTGAAACGCCAAACTTTTCTGCAATTTGTTTGGAGGTTAAGTCCGTCATTTTATAGGCTTTCCGTATCCGAATTGCTATTTCTTCCGTTAACTTAGTGAAATGATGATTTTCTCCTTTAGGCATTTTTGAAGGCTTATTCTTTTTCAGCTCCTTAATATCATAAGAAAGGCCATCATCGACATGATCCCACGATTCTCTTCTTACAATAGAACCAACCATCGTACTACTGATGCCGTATTTTTCTCCAATCTCGGTAAAGTTCATTTGGGTTTCAACGTAAAGGCGGCGAATCTCACAAATATCATGATTTTTTAAGTTAGTTAAGGGATGATCCTCTCCTTCTTTTGCTTGAACTAATCCTGTTTTCCAGGCATGCAACACATTTTCATGATTAGTGACGACTTCGAGATTTTTTAAACTATTATTCAATTTGTTGCCATCAATATGGTTGATTACTTTCCCAACAGGATTCAGTCCTCCAGCAATGGCAACCAATTGGTGCTTAAACACTGATATTACCTCTCCATTATCTAATGATAAACGAGTTCGTTCATATCCCTTAGGTGTGACAGTAAATTTTCTAATACGACCTGATTTCTTATGTGATACTTCACCTGTCTCCGTATTGACATGATATTTTTCAAGTAACTTAAGGATTTTTTGATAGCGTTCTTTCGTCAAATATCTGCTAGGTTTTGAATCCATTAAAGCTCCCCCCTTATCAACTAGAAACGCTTTTCCTTTAGTATATCAAAGCTGTTTAACCTATTAAGAAATAATATAAGTGTCCTAAGTAAACTATTAAACACGCGAGACATTGGTAATTGCAAAAAAGTTCTTAAACAAACCTGCCATTTAGTGACATAAAAAAACCGACTATACAGCCGATCTTGTTGTTCAACTAAAGCATCAGTTAGTTGAATAAGGAATCCTTAAATGATTTTATGATTGGAAGTTCAGGTGGACTAATTTCAGATGGTAATTCATTAAAACTAAAAAAGCGTAAATCTTGCACTTCGCTTTCTTCTTTTTCTAATACACCTGAGTATTCAGTACATATATAAGTAGCAATTACATTATATACTTCGTCTCCGTGAGGATATTTATAATAAAATTCTTTTCCAGAAAAAATGTTAAAAAACTCAAGCTTTAATGCTGTTAAACCAGTCTCTTCCTTCAATTCTCTTTTAGCTGTTTCTTCTAAATTTTCTCCTAGCTCTAATGAACCAGCAGGTAATCCCCAAGTATTATTATCTTTTCTTAATTGTAATAAAACTCGCTTTTGTGAATCTAGCAGTATAACATTTGCGCCAACCATTAATAGTGGACGACTACCTACAACTTTTCTTAAATCCATAATATATCCCATTGTTTTTCTCCCCATAAACGATGTTAATGTCTAATATAACTGTAACAAATGATTCCATCTTATTCCACTAAACTGCCATTTAGTTGAACAAGATTATGTTCATAATTCTTAAGTTAAGCTCCTATATCCAAAAGAAAATTGGAGCTTAAAAAGCTCCAATTATTAACATATGATACTATTCTATATAGAGTAGACAGAGTAAAACTACTATCAGATTTACGTTTTACTTGCCATTCAATCAGTGGATTTTTCCCAACTTCAAAATCAAACAAGGTTAATTTGATCAACTCCTTCCATTCATTTTTACATCACTTTCTTCCTATTATATATGTACGTCATTTTGTTCCATTTCTTTTAGTTGATTCAGCAATTTTTCTTTAATGTAATCTTCGATAGATAAATCCAATCCATTGGCCAGATCACGTATTTGTTCTTTGATACTTTTTGGAACATTAATCGTAATGCTCTCATTATCCGTTCCAATATGCAAACCATTATACCTAAGTTGAACAATACCTTCTTTTAATATTCTTTCTAAAATTAAAATTGTTTCATAATATGTATCTATCAATTCTTTATCCATTTGAACAAATATCGGTTTAATTTTGAGGATTATTTTATATGAATCTCTTTCAACGTTGAAGTTTTCCGCCCCTATATAATTATAGATAAAATCAAAAACGCGATATTCTTTACTATTTATACTGTTAGGAATTAATAATTCAAATTTAGCAAAGTCCTTTTTAGTAATTCTTTTGAAAGTATTAACCTTGTAAATGGGTTCATATCCGCTATCTTTAATGGCTGCTCCTATTATTTCTTTCCCATGAGCCGTTAATAATGTAGGGATATTATTTTCTACTTTTATTATTCGACCATAATCATTCGTGGTTTCATTTCTAAATGATTGGTACAAATAAAATTCTTTATCTCTTGTAAAAAAAGATTTTCGTTTCGATTTGCTTCTATTAACGTAATCAGATTCTTGTAAACTAGTTAATGCTTCTTTAGGGACAAAATATGTAGGTTTACCTTTAAAGTCAAATTTCGATGCGTCTAATGAGCCATCTTTGATATATTTTTGTAATGTGGTTACATGCAAACCGACGATTTTAGAAACCTCAGAAAGTGTATACCCTTCAGGTCGTTTAAATTCTTTTGCAAATTCTTCAATTACCACTCGATCAAACAGCAATGTTCCGTCTATACGCCAGTTATCTTCATACTTTGCTTTTAATTTCCCCTCCCTAACATAATAGTAAATCATGCTATGTGAAGGTTCATCTCCCCACACGTCAGTAAGGTATTTAATCACTTGTTTTGTAGTTAACACTACTTCATTTTCAAGTTGTTGTTCTATCAAGTTTTCTCCCTCTTTCGAAATTTAATATAATATTTAGTTTTGTCTATTTAATTGATAATTTTATTTACATTAACCAACTATATTCCTCTATTGAACATGGAAAAAATTAGAATTATCTATATTATACTCAAGATTCGTTTTTATGTATATCGGTAGTTAATCTTTAAAGATTAAGTTAAAATACAAAACCTTTAATGCGTATATAATGTAAAAGAATGGACTATTTTATTACGTTTTTATAAATATGCATATATATTAATCAACTTAACTTTAAGCTTCAACTCATGATACATTTCTTCAAAGTTTAAATATAGAAAATAATATTTAAATAGTTTAAAATAGTAACATATAATTTGATTTCTATTATTTGGTAAAGTATTGAAAGGAAGTGCCGGTCATTGGAATTTCAAAGTTTATTTCCAATTAATAAAAATTACGATGTAATAGAAAAAATAAATGAATATCCACTTTCACTAACAAATGAGCAAATTCAAATGTTAGATCGTACACAAGAATTCATAGAAAAGTATAAGGTTGAAATCCATGAGGCATTTTCTGATATTGATATGATTTACCGTTTTGCATACCAGAAGAAGGAAATTGGAGATTTATATGAAAATGATAATGCTAGCGGTAGTAAAAACCATCAAACTCGAAAAACATACATAAGAGAACTCTTATCGTTTTATAACCATTTGGTTGAAAACAAGGGAATATTATTAGAAGATACATTTCGAACCGAGAGTCCAAGCATCTTGAGAATTATTGAGCCAAGACATCTATTAAATTACCAAAAATGGTTAATATCTGCTCCATTGGGTCGAAATGGACAACCTTACAAAAAAACAACGATTGCAAAAAAGTCAGTGGTTCTTAAAGGATTTTTGAAGTATTTATATGAACAAAAATATATAGAACACCCTCTTCACTACTCACTCGTTTCGGCTAATGTAACTCTAAATGATTTACCGAATCGAGATATAACATATGAGGAAGTAAAGCAAATTTTAGACTTTTACAAGACTGCTCCTTTGCATTACACGATTTTAATAACCCTAGCTACAAGTGGATTACGTGCTGCAGAGCTTGCGACTGCAAAATGGAAGGATCTTTCAAAGGATCATAGTGGATACTGGTTAAAAATCATGGGAAAAGGTCGAAAAGAACGTGAGGTATATATACTGGAGTATGTATTTGATGCAATTGTACAATTAAGAAAAAGAAAAGGATTAGAAACGGAGTTAAATACGTTGGATGATTCGTATTTAATATTAACTAGTAAAATGAAGCCGTATAGTCCAAATCATCTATCTAAGTTTGTATCGGAAATGATCAGTCGAACAAAGCTGCCATTTTTACATCATCACACACGTAATGGTAAGATAAGTGCACATTTTTTTCGTCATTGGTATGCGATTCATTCTCGGGAAAATGGAGCTGATATCTATTCAATTTCAACAAGCTTAGGACATGAAAGTATCAAAACAACTCAAATTTACCTGGCTAAACACGAAAAACGGGATACAAATGTAGGATTGTTATGGAAGAATAAATCCACATTCTAGGTTTGATAATAACTTTTATATATAATAGAAGAAACTAAAAAGTCATAGAGTTATTTATAGTCTATGGAAATAGTGAAGAAAGATTATCGGACAAGATAATCCCCCTTCACTTTGCTAATTAAATGTATCAGCAAGAATGTCATTTAAAGATAATTGACTTGTACTAGAGTTGCTATTTAACTCTCAATCACTTTAGACCAAAAGCCTTAATAACCTCTTGAAAGACATTTTCTTAAGGCTACTATTTGTGGTATTTCTGAATTCCTAACATACTATTACTATCTGAAAATGTTTTACCTTTATCTCACTTAACTGATTTTGGTGCATAACAGATACTCTTCACTTAAATGTATATCTTTATTTTAATCCTAATTGACTTAATACATCCTCTAACGTAACACCTTTATAAGTTGTTTTTGGTTTGGGTGCATCTGAGACTGTTGGATTTTGTAATCTAAAGTTTTTGACAATATAATCCATGTCCTTCTTATCAACTACTTTATCGAAGTTGAAATCTGCTGATGCTTTATTTGTACCCCAGAAAGTTTGTACCTGAAGTGCATCCATAACATCGATTACATTATCTTTGTTCGCATCTCCAGCAGTTATTCTTGGTGTAACATAACGTAAAAATCTACCTACTGTTTCTCCTCTAACTTGATCTGACAATGTGAATTGTATATTTTTTGTAAACTTCAGCTTTCATCATTCTTGCCAATAATTCTACGTCATCAGTTGTGTATTTCACTCTTGGTATATCTATCACCTATTATTACATTTTATGCTTCAAGGGATTGTTTAATTTTTCCGCTTCATCTTAATAATAAATCATTTTACTTTTTGTACGCTTGGCATCTTATACGATTGATCTAATACATTTTGCTTAGGTATATACATTCTTAACATAAGAATAAAGTTATTTGTTGGTGCAGGAAGCCAATTGGATTCATGCCCTTGCGGTGCAGTATTTTGGATATAAATATCCAGTGAACCATCTGGATTGTATTTTAGACCTTCTGTACGGTCTCCAATTGAAAAACGATTAATAGGGTTAGCTACAAAGAATGTATCAGCTCCATACATACTTAACGACCAAAAAGCATTAACTGGCGGCAATTGGTCTTTATTGAAATGAATAACATATTGGTGCCCTCCACTCAGTGGATTGCCGTCACTATCGACTGTAGTACGTGGATATAAGGCTTCTGCAGGAATATTTGCTCCTAATGCAAATTTAGCAACATCAGCTCTGGTTAAGTAGTCAGTACCGTATGTCCCAATATTATAATACACTGCCCAAAAATTGTTATTAGTTCCTATACTAGGGATAGTTTTTACTATGATTTCTTGTGCGTCTTTTACTGCTCGTGTCAGTCCCGCCATAATCTCAGGATTTTTACTTCCTTGGAATCCTTTGTTTGGATCTATGCCAATTAACTTAAATTGGGATAACATAGCAGCATCTGCTTTCGGCCCTGGAAATAACTTCATTGTTTGAGTCATGATTTCAAAGAAACGTGCTGGATCATTGAAATCATTTTCTGTAAAAGTAGGTAAATTTATCGATGGTTTCGCTTGTTTTTCATGATAAGGTGTCAGTGTATATTTATCTTGAATAGCATGTACATTTTCTAAATCCTTTTCTCCATCAACTAAAGTACGGCCAATTAGCCAAACCATATTTGTAGGTGATTGGATTACTTTCGAACCTTTAGCTAATTTTCCTTTCCAATTTGGTCCTACAATGACATATCTCCCCGCTTTTGTACCTGTTCTACGAGTTCCAACGTAATCAAACGAATTTGTATACGCATCTAAAAACTGGAAGGAATAGTATCTGTGCTCTATCTTTGGAACACTTAAAACTAACGGCCCTTTTGATAGATCAAGCCATGCTTGGGAATACAATGTATCGTTATTCGGTGTAACTACATCTCTAAAGCTAGCGTCTAATAAATTTCTTTTATGAAGAAAGGTGTTTAATGGAGCTTGTTTTGTTAGTATTTGCATAGTTTTGACCATATCCACAAGAGGATACCCGTATAAATACGCCTGGATTCCAATACTGTATGCTAAATTCTCAAGATATTGGTTTTGTTGTTCCACTATAGGAGGATTAGTTTGGGCTGGTGTTGTTTCGGCTAATACACTCCCCGTAAATAAAGCCATGGAGGCAAATAACCCTGCTACAGGGAGTAATAATTTTTTTCCTTTTTTCATAAAAATAGAACCCCTTTATGTAAATGTTTATTTTTTTAAAGTAACTACTATGCTATTCAATAGAAGGAACTATTCCTTTATTTTTGAAAGACTGACAAATAGATGAAGTAAACCAGGAACAACAATAAAATAACTCAGGCTATACATTAATATTTTATACCTGTCTTAGTTCTACAAATTCATAAAAATCGTCAGCCCAAATTAAAGAACTACTATTGTGCAGTTAATCCCCCATCAATTTTTAATTCTGAACCAGTTACCCATTTAGATGCATCTGATGCAAGGTACAAAATTGCGTTTGCAATATCATTAGGAGATCCTTCACCTGCTGGATGTAATGCATTGAAAACAGCTAGAGCTTCTTCCATATTTGAGAAAATTCCAGCTTCAATATGTTCATTAAGTAAATTGACGCCCATCTCGGTACGAATTACCCCTGGGTGAACTGAATTTACGCGGATGTTGTATTGCATTTTTGCACATTCTAATGCTACTGCTTTTGTCATTGATCGAACAGCCCCCTTTGAAGAGCAGTATGCGCTTAAAGCTGGAAACCCGATAAAACCTGCAACAGAGGACAGATTGATAATCGAACCACCGCGTCCCGAAATCCCTCCTGGTTTCATAACAGAAATAGCACTTTTGATTCCTAAAAAAGTTCCATCTACATTAATTGCATGAGTTTTTCGAAAATCCTCAAGGCTCATTTGTTCAACAAAGCTTAAAATTTCAATTCCTGCATTATTAACAAGAACATCTAGTCCACCAAAATGATCTACAGTTTTTTGCACAGCCTCTTTCCACTGATTCTCATTTGTTACATCTAGATAGAAAAAGCTTGCATCTCCACCAGCTGCTTTAATGTCTGAAACTAGCTTATCTCCTTTTTCTGTTTGGATGTCAGTTATCATTACTTTAGCTCCTGCTTTTGTCAATGCTCTTGTTGTAGCTTCCCCTAAACCTTGTGCAGCGCCCGTTACAAGTGCAACCTTTCCATTGAGATTGAATAAGTTTGAATTTGTCATTTTATTATTTCCTCCACAATCCAATTCTTTTAACGTGAAACAGCCGTTTCTGCTGAAGTTTTTATATCTTCAAGTAAAGAAGCTGCATTTCCTGAAAGAGACATATCCCCACGATAAAGAACAGCATCTAGAATCATATTTACAGGTAGTTTAGCTATTGGATCTTTCTCTGATGGATAGAAATCTAATGCAGCTTCACCAACTGTCATTTCTCCTTTATCTAGTGACCAATTTGTACCAACTAATTGAACAGTAGCCCATTGATCATTACATCCATGGAAGTTCGGAATATGACGTAATGTCATGATTGGTAATACAATCGGTTGAGGTGTGCCATTTGCTGGTGGTAGTGGCCAATTCATATTATAGGGTGGTGGAAGTTCTATTGACTCATTAGCAGGAAGTGGTACAGAAACTAGTTTTCCACCTTCTTTAAATGAACAAGAAATTAATTTATGTCCTTGTCGGCTCACTTCGATTTTGAAGTCTCCACCATTATTTTCAAACGTTACATCAGCAATTTTTTTCGGGAATCCCCAAATTTCACGCCCAGCAGCCATTGCTGAATCAGTCGTTACATAAATATTGGCAACGTACATGAATAGCTGTTCGTTATGGATACAAGGAATTCCTTGTACAATCTCGTAATATGGTTCAAGCGAACCACCACGGTAGTTTGCTAAAATTAATTTGGATGCAGCTTGTCCAAGTGCATTAGGAATTGGCACTAAACTACATTGTTCTGGAAGGATTTCTGTAGCTACTTTCTCATCTGTCAAATAGTCAACAATGACCACATCAATATTTGTCCAATCCCACTTCTCATCTGCAGAAATACTAGGGTACAATGGAGCGTGTGAAGGCATTGAAGCTCCTAAAGAAGATTTTGTAAGTTTTCCTTTTGTTAATGTCATAGTTACTTTCCTCCTAATAAATTAAGTTTTTTTATTTATCAACCAGTTAATAACTGGCTGTGACTCACAATTGATTTACTATCAATATAGGATAAGGAAGCTATTTAAATAGTTTTCTAATAATACTTTGAGCTCCTTTTGTTGTATGATATCGAACACTAAGGTCAAATTTAGTCGTTTGTGAAAGGACACTTTTTTCATGGGTGAAACATTTATAGGAATGAATCCCATGATAAGACCCATGTCCACTTGAACCGACACCACCGAATGGTAAATGTGGGGTTGTTAAATGGAACAGAGTATCATTGATACTCCCTCCACCAAATGAAATCTCTTCTACTATTCTCTTTTTTATCGAATCATTTTCAGTAAACAAATAAAGAGCTAACGGCTTTGGTCGATTATTAATTTCCATTACTACTTCATCTAATGAATTAAAAGGAATAATTGGGAGAATTGGACCGAAGATTTCTTCATTCATGACTGGATGCTTCCATGAAACATTCGTTAAAATTGTCGGTTCAATTACAAGGGTTGTTTCATCGACCTTTCCTCCATAATAAATCGACGGTCCATCCATTAAGTTTTGTAAACGTTTAAAATGTCGATCATTTACAATGTGTGTGTATTCTTTATAAGATAATGGGTCCTCGGAATACAAACGTTTAATTTCTTCTTTTAGTAGAGAAAGAAACTCTTTTTGTATATGACTTGAAACATATATGTAATCAGGTGCAATACATGTTTGACCGGAGTTAAAGAATTTACCCCATGCAATTCTACGAGCAGCTAACTTTAAATTCGCACTTTTATCAACGATTGTTGGACTTTTCCCTCCTAGCTCAAGGGTTACAGGTGTAAGATGCTCACTTGCAGCTCGCATCACGACACTGCCAACTTCTACACTTCCAGTAAAGAAAATGTGATCAAACTTTTCTTTTAATAACGCTGTACTTACTTCAACTCCACCTTCAACACAAGATATGTACTCAATTGGAAAAGTATCAGTTATAATCTTTGTGATAAGCGCAGATGAATTTGGTGTAAGTTCTGACGGTTTTACAATAGCTGTATTCCCTCCTGCAATTGCTCCAATTAGTGGAATAAAGGTCAATTGAAACGGATAATTCCAAGGTGATACAACCAAGTTCACTCCATAAGGTTCGCGATAAATCTTACAACGGCTTCCGAAGTGTGTAAGAGGAGTTTTAATATTAGTTGGTTTCATCCATTTATGTAGGTGCTTTTTCACATATGAAATTTCATGTAAGATAAGAGCAACATCCGCAAAGAATCCTTCAAATTCACTTTTATGAAGATCTTTATTGACTGCCTCTAAAATCAGCCTTTCATTGTCTGAAATGGCTTTATATAGTTTTTCCAGTTGCGTTTTACGAAAAATATATGTACGAGTTGCTCCGGTTTGAAAAAATTCTCTTTGTTCAGCTAGTAATGAACTATACTCTGGTGCCTCTGTTGAAGAACTTAGTAATTGCTCCACTCACAGTCAATCCTTTCAGCATGTTTTAATATTAATTGCAGAGCCACTATTAAACTCGCTATGAATTTCGAGTAAGATACATATCCTCCATCGATTACAAGTTCAGTTCCAGTCGCAAATTTCGATTCATCTGAAGCCAAATACAATACTCCGAAAGCTATATCCATTGGGTTACCTAAATGGCCAACAGGATGAAGAGATGTTAAGTATTGATGTAACTCTGGAGAAAATTGGCGTGCGCTCGTAATCATCGGAGTTTCGATAAATCCAGGGGAAATACTATTGACACGAATACCGTACCCAGCTTTTGCACAATATAGAGCAGCCGATTTTGTTAATAAAGTGACTCCTCCTTTACTTGCATTGTACGCAGGAAGATTCGGGTCTCCCACTTTTCCTACAATCGAGGACATATTAATAATTGAACCTGTACCATTCTCTTTCATCGCTAATACGGCATATTTTGTCCCTAAAAAGACCCTATCTAAATTTAACGTCATAACTGAGCGCCACTGTTCAAACGTGCATTCCTCGAAAAAATCCAATACCTGCATTGTTAACGAGTACATCCACCTTACCGAATTGCGACTTAGTTGTCTTAATCACATGTTTCCAATCTTCTTCTTTAGTCACATCTTGTTTAATGAATAACACTTGCCCACCTTCTCAAATAAGTTCTTCAGCAGCTAAACGTCCCTTTTCTTCATTCAAGTCAGTAATAACTACTTTAGATCCCTCTTTTGAAAAAAGTTTTGCAATGGCTAATCCAATACCAGATGCTCCACCAGTGATTACAGAAACTTTATTTGTCTAATCTTTCCATATGAACTCCTCCTCTTTTTTTTCGAACTAGTATTTACTTAGTTGAATAGAAATTTTAAAATATTCGTAAGCATTTACAAAGTGATGAAATTCCCTAGCTGATTTTTATTTTAAAGATGTAAAAATTAAAAATCCCTCCATAATTTCTATGTTTATAAGCATTTTTATTATAAGTATTTTAAATATTTAAAATTATAAATTAATTATATAGTGCTTTTGAATTTATATATAGTTAACATATTTTAAGGGGAGTTAAGAAACGATTAAGGTGGTTTTCATATGAATATTGAACAACTTACATATATTGCTGAAGTAGCAAAAACAGGCTCTCTATCAATTGCAGCACAAAATCTCCATGTAACTTTATCAGGGATTAGTCAAGCCATTTCAAATCTTGAAGACGAATTAGAAATACAAATATTTAGAAGAACAAGACAAGGTACGACCCCTACTGAAGAAGGAACGGAGGTTATTAAAAAAGCAATCGAAGCTCTAAATCAAATAACTTCTTTAAAGGAAATAGCTCAAGGACATTCGAAACGGATTAGCGGTGAATTAAAAATAGCAACTGTTCCTGGGCAAATGGCACTTATTATTAACACTTTAGCTACATTTAAGAAAGATTTTCCGAACATAAAAATCAAAATAGATGAAAAAGGATCTCAAGAAATTATTGAGGACGTGAAAAATGATAAAACGGATATTGGAATAGTCATATTTCACGATGAAATTGTAAAAAGAGGAGAAGGATTAGTTTTTGAGGTTTTACAGGAAGTGACGATGAAGGCCTGTGTAAGTAAAGACAACTTATTGACGAAGTATGAAACGATAGTATTAGCAGATTTACAAAATCAATCTTTCGTTCTATATGATGATGACTATGTTAAATGGTATTTTGAAAATTTTATTAATAAACAAAGCTCAATTGACCTGTTATTCACAACAAATAACGTTGATTCTCTTAGAAGTGCGATAGACTCCAATACAGCTATAACCATATGTCTTGATTATACTGCTAAATCTGAACCTTATATATTGAGCGGTCAAGCAGTTGCAATTGATATTATTAATCCGGATCAAGCATCTGTAGACTTAGTATGGGTACGAGCAAAAGATAGACATTTTTCAGCGGTAGCTAAGAACTTTATCAAGCGACTTCAAGCTGAACTTTACAGAAATTCATGTAATTAAAAATCAGATATTCGATTGGATCAAGTAACATCTTAGATTACTTAGATCGTTATTCTAGTTATTGTTTATTCAACTATCCTGCCATTTACTTGAATGAGAAAAAAGAAAGATAAATTTTAAATTAATAAACTAGCTTGACTTGAAAAATAAATGTGGATGAACATGTTTCATGATCATCCATTTTTTCTTCTCTTTTCATTCTTGATTAAATTTATATTCTATTTTTATGCGGATATGAATGTTTACTATTTATTAACTTTCGTAAATCTCCACGTATAAACGCATCTTTCATCTCCTTTGGGCGAAATGGAATGAATGGTGCTAAATATGGTACCCCTAATGATTTTAAAGACGCCATATAAATTAAAAGGATCACCAATCCAATGATAATACCTTTTAAACCAAAAAAGAATCCCAAAAATAGAAAGATAATCCTCATTGTTAAAACTGATCCGTATAAACCACCAGCAGCTATTGCGATACTAGATAAGAAATTAATTCCTACAATGATTAAAGTGATTGAATGAATAATTTTTGCAGTGACCGCAGTCTGTCCAATTACAATTGCACCAATAAGTGAAACAATAATGACTGTGGATTTCGGTATACGTAAGGAAGCTTCTGTAAGTAATTGAAATATAATCATTACGAAAAAAATTTCCCAAATAATAGGAAGAAGTGTATCCGATTTTTTGAAAAAAATTTTTGCGAAGTGGGTTGGAACCCAATCATGATGAAAACGTACTATCGTTACATATAGACCTAATAATATAATTGAAAAAAACCAGCTAAAAAAACGCAAAAAGCGGTTTCCATACCTTCCAGATTTCGAATTATATTCATCTGGTTGATGAAAATAGTGGAGAAAAAGAGTAGGTACAATAAGCGAATACGGAATTCCATTAACTAGAACAGCAACTCTGCCTTCATACAATGCCGAAACAGTGACATCCGGTCGCTCACATGTGAAAACAAGTGGAAAAAGCGTTTTTTTCCCTTCTAAAGCATCCTCTATAACTCGAGCTTCCAATAAATAAGTAACATCAATCTCTTTAATTCTTTTTCTAGTTTCTTCTAAAACGCTTTTATCAACGTAACCGTCCATATATATAATGGCTACATCCGTCTTTGTCTCATTTCCAACCTGTAAATTTTCAATACTAAGCTTATGTGACTGTATTATGTTTCTTAACAAATTAACGTTTACCTTTAATTGCTCATTATATCCTACTAATGAACCTTTTATCGACCTTTGTGTATCAGGTTCATTGATTGATCTCATTTGCCAATCAGAAGTATCCGCCAAGATCCCCTCAGTATAACCATCAATTAATACTAAGGTCTTCCCTTTGGTTAGTCCTGATAATATTTCATCTAAGGTTGTTATTTTAATAACATCGACAATTGATAGATGACGAGAAATAACAGCATCTACACTTTCAAATTTCATGATTTTAATCAAAGGTGTTAGGATATTATCTTGAATGTTTTGTGTATTTGTTATTCCATCTAAATATAGAATAGCAACTTCTCGTTTAATTTCTTCATTAATTGTAATTAGTCTAATTTTCAAATCAGTGGAATGATTGAACTTCTCTTTTAAATAGTTTATATTCTTATTTAATTTAGTTGATAATGTAGATTGTTCTATGCTATTCACTTAAAAGCCCCTTAGAGATTTTTCAATTAGTATGCACTTTGATTTTCAGATTATGTAGGAAAAATATATATCTAACAGATTCTATCTTTCTTATTTATCAATCATAAATTCATATATAAAAAGAAAAAGCACACTAATTTGTACTTTTTCTCCTTGAATACATGTATTTATTTAGAAAGGCATTGTTAATCGCAGTTATATTTGGTCATTATGAATATCTCACTTCTTATTTTTGGAATTAAAGCCTAACAGATTGGAGCAAGCTCAAAAGGTAGATGGGCTGGTAGAATATCCATGAGAAATTCATTCGCATAATTTAATCGTATACATCGATTTTTTCTTTCAACCATGTCTTGGTAAATTTTATTTTCTTTGAGACGCTTTTCAATGGAGTCTAATAATTTCAGGGAATCTTTTCCTTGCCAAGATTGGTTAATTTGGCAAACTAAGTCTAGATCAAACTCTTGTTTAGCAAGTGGTTTTACAGTAGTGCTGATACTTAATGAGCCTTGAGGATATATTTCGATTTAAAAGACTAGCGAATCTTTAGCTAGTCTTTTTGATTACGACGTGATTCAAATACAAATAAAAAAAGTAATTATTCAGACTGTTCTGCAATAATAGACATCCCAATTAATTCCCTTATCAATTATTACAGTCTTTGTGCAATGAATAATATTCACTACAAAAAATGGAAATAACTGAAAATATAAAAAAACAAATCCTTGATATACTTAGGTTTAGGCCTTCTCTTTAGTATGATCCCAAAAGGACTTGAACCAGCGAGCCCTCCCCTGTCAATTACAGCATACAGGCATTATTCAGAATTATTAAACACATTAGATTAAGTTAGTCCATTAAATCAAGGGGTAGGTGAAATTTTATGCATTGTTAGTCTGTTTTTTCTATTGATTCTAGTTAATCTGTGCAATTTTTGTGCAATAAAAATGATATAGTTCTATTAGCTTTAAAAAAAATTAAGTTTCAATTCACAAAAATTCTTTTTTTAGGATTCTTAAATAATCTTTAATCATTTTCGAATCTTGATTTTTTCTAGAAATAATCCAAACATATTGAAGATCCACTTCATCATAATCAACAATATCTAGTAGGGTAACTTCATCTTCATTAAAATTATAGTTTGCACCTTTAAAATCTGGCACAAATGATACACCTAAGTTTTCAAAGACAGCATTCTTTATCATATCAATATTGGTAGTAGAATATAATTCCTTCATGGCACCAAACTGATTAAAGAAATTATTTTTAAACCATTGAATGAATACTCCATTATAAACAATAAGTGTTTCCTTCAAAATATGCTGAGGAGTAACGAAAGATTTTTTAGCTAAATGAGACTTACTACTGACCATTAATTTCACTTTGGCTTCAGTCAGATTACGATAAATAATACGGTTATTTTTTTCAAGTAAAACATTAACTAGTCCTAACACACCTATATCACTTCGGCCTTCTATTATATCTTCAATAATATCATGACCAGGTTTTTGAGAGATGTCGATATTGATATTTGGATATTCATCTTTAATCACTGAAAATGGTCCCAAAAGTGATTTATTAAATCCAGGGACAGCTGATATTTTCAAGTTCCCCGTCATATTATTGTTAAATAATTTCGCATTATCGATTAGTTCCTGATACGTTAAAAATATCTCCTTCGCAAATTTAATTATCTTTTCTCCTTCAACTGTTGGAATAACGGTATTTCCTCTTGATCGTTCAAAGATTTTAACATTAAGTTTCTTTTCAATACTTTTTATTGATTGACTAATAGCGGGCTGACTTACAAAAAGATTTTGTGAAGCAATCGAAAATGATCCCGTTTTTGCAACTTCAATCAAATATTCAAATTTCTCTATATTCATATCCATCTCCTCATTCGGATTGAAACTGATGTACTCTAGTTGTTTGAAATGAATTAAACTATAATGTCCGCTCTTATACTGTTTTGAATACAGATAAACTTTGTATTAAGTTTATTAAACTTATCTTATCACTAATTTCAATTTATTTTATCATAATTCCTATATAAAATTATTTTATTTTAAACAATATATTGTTTAATTTTTAGTTCCCCTGATAAAAATACCATTTTTAAAATAAGCCTGTTCTCAAACTATGAGAACAGGCTTATTTTTATTGTAATCCTAATTGACTTAATACATCATCTAACGTAACACCTTTATAAGTTGTTTTTGCTTTTGGAGCATTTGAAACAGTTGGATTTTTAATTCCAAAGTTTTTAACAATGTAGTCCATATCCTTTTTATCCACTACTTTATCAAAATTAAAATCTGCAGTTGCTTTGTTTGTACCCCAATATGTTTGTACCGCTAATGCATCTAGAATATCGATCACATTATCTTTGTTTACATCTCCAGCTGCGGCAAGTGGTAAATTCCAGTTTAACCATCTTCCAACTACTTCACCACGCACTTTATTAGATAAAACAATTTGTTTGTTCATAGTGAAATGACCAGGTACATCAACTGATACCGTATAAGGATTTGCCTCAGCTTTTAGACCTTCAATGATATACTGACCATTCTTATTTAAACTCGGCGCATTAACACTTGTTTTTCCATCATAAGAAGTAACCGTTACATTTGCTCCAACTTTACTTAAATCTATTGAATAAATAGGAAGACCTGAAGAATCTGTTGCACCTTCAACTTGTACTGTTCCATTTAATCTTGAATATGTTGGTTTATATTTAATACTTTCCATGTAAGAGTAAACATTATTCGTCTCTACATTTGATTGATCAATCGTAGAAGCTGTCATTGTATACCAATTGAAAGCAGATCCTCCATAAAATCCATCTGTAAACTTTTTAGCAGTTTTAAGGTCGAAATTAAATAACTGTAAGTCTTCTGGTAATACCTTATCCCCTATATAAGTGAATGTAATTGTATAGTTTAACATACCGCCTGATGGAGCAGTTGTTACTGACACTTGTGCATCACCATATTGCTTTACTGCATCATTTACAACTACATTTTCAATTGAAGCAATGTTAGAATCAACTGGTATTGTAATTTTAGTTGTTTTTAAATTTTTAACATTATTTGATCGAACACTATAATTTACTGTGTCTCCTGTTGTTACGATTTGTTTATTTGCCTTTAAATAGTAATAAGGTAAATTGTGATCCACAAAAACAACTCTTAACATATTAAAAGCATTTCCATTAAAGTTACTTGCATAATCCATTCCATAAAACTGTACTTGTAAAGGTTCAGCTTGTTTTCTAACGACAAGTTTATCAGTGTAATTTCCATTTTTATCTGTATAAATTGGTGCTTTTGGCCATGAACTATTATTAAACATAACAACTGAATTGTCTGATTGATCAACTGGAAGACCTAGTTTACTTGCTTCTTCTGTTTCAGGATCATTTAAGTTAATGTTAAAGTCGTATAAGAATTGTCCATTTGAATCAAATTGGCTATCATTAGTTTCAATTACTTTTTGGTCTAATGAATCAAAGCTAGAAGTCATAGTTGGTGCCCCTAGATCGTAAATAAAATCAGATGACTTTGTGAATGATTTACCTTGTTCATTTGTTCCAACCAGCTTTATTTTATAGTGTCCTGGTTGTGCAATTTCTGATTGACTGCTAATTGGATTCTTTGAGTCGCCAGTAAATGGATAATATGTTCCAGTGAATCCTCTTGTAACATAATAAGTTTGGTTTTCATTCAATAAAATCGGATTAAACGAACCTACTAATCCTAGGTCTTCACCCGTAACAGGATCTTGTAAAATGATATCTAATGTTTTCATATGTGATTTTAATGCGAATGAAAATGATTCGAAAGGCCAAGCATTTTCTGGCCATGCTGTATCAGTTGAAAACATTGGTAAAGCGTCAACTGAATCAATTCCTTCATTTACTACTCGGCCACCAAATGGAATTTGATATGTTTCAGTTGGATCTTGCGTATTTGTGAAAGTGATATAACCTTCATATGTCCCTTTTTCTGCTGTTTTTGGAATATTTAGGTTAAACTTAATCGATTTATGACTAGTTCCGTTTAATTTTACAGATGTAGGTCCTGTTAATGTTACATTGTTTTTAGCTGCATCTAAAGAACCTCTTAATCCAGTTTGGAATTTCACATCTACATTAAATGTTTTCGCTTTCTCACTACGGTTCTTTAATGTAACAGTACGTGAATCAGCGATATCTTGATCATCAAATCCAAATGAACCAAAGCTCATTCCACCTGTTAATTCTTGAATTGATTGTTGTTTTCCATCAATGATTGTTGGCGTTTTATCAACTACTTCTAATTCAACATTTGAGTGGATTGCTTCATAAGCATCTACTCGGCCACTTCCTTCTTCAAATACGCTATACGCTTTTGAAAGTGGATCAGCAGTATTCATTAAAATTGATTTAATATCTTCAGGTTTTAAATCTTTATTTGATTGAAGTAATAGAGCTGATACACCTGCTACATAAGGTGTAGCCATTGAAGTACCTGATAAGCGCTCATACGCATACTTGTAATCTTCTGGTTTTGATCCATCGACTGTTTTATCGTTTACATAGAATGGTACTGTTGAAAGAATTGATACACCAGGTGCTGTTACTTCTGGTTTAATATCATAGTTCACTCGAGATGGACCTCTAGAACTGAATTGCGCTAATTCATCAGCAGCAGATTTTAATTTTGTGAAATCTCCGAATGTGAAGTCTGTTTTACCAGCTTTAATCGCAGCTGCGATTGTATTACCATCATCATTTGATACTGAGAATGCTGGAATCGCATCGACTGATTCCCCCAGGAACGCTTGAATTGGACCTTCTGCTTTATTTGTTTCATCGTTATACATTAATACGCCAACTGCACCTTTTGCTTTTGCATTTTTGATTTTATCAATTAATGCAATTGATCCACGTTTAATAAACGCAATTTTACCGTTTAAATCTTTTCCATTAAAGTCCGCTGGATTAGCTAGTCCAACATCAACAAGTTGATATGTTTTTCCTTTTAATGTTGTTAAATCATCTTTATAATTTCTTGCTAATTGTCTTAATGTATAGTTTTTACTATCTTGTACACCTGCATATTGATAAATATCAAGTGCGATGGATGATGCACCAACTGTTAAAGCTAATGCAGCTGCACCTGGAGAACCAAGTGTATACATTTGATCGCCACTATTTCCCGCAGCTATAACCGTCGTAACGCCACTTAATACTGCATTGTTTACGGCAATTGAAGTCGCGAAAAGTGGATCATTCAATGTAGCCCCAAGTGACATATTAATAACATTCATACCATCTTTAACTGCACGGTCGATTCCGGCAATAATCGCATCAGATGTACCACCACCACCTGGTCCAAGTACTCGGTAAGCATATAAGTCTGCTTCAGGTGCTGCACCAACTGTTTTAAACTCACTGTTTGCTACACCACGTCCACCGATAATACCGGCAACATGTGTACCATGTTCAGTATAATAGTCTGCTCCATTTTGATATCCAGGTTTTCCTGCCTTTACCCAATCTGCATACGTAGTTTCCATTGGATCATTGTCATTGTCGACGAAATCATATCCACCTTTAAATGCATCTTTCAAATCTGGGTGGTTGTAATCAATACCTGTATCTAAAATCCCTACTTTAATTCCTTTTCCAGTAAATCCTTCCGCATGTAAACGATCTAGTCCGTCATACGGTGTATAGTTTGAAACATTTGCTTCATCCGCTTTTAATTGATCGTTTTCCTTTGGAGGATCAATTGTAAATGTTTTGTTACTCCAAACAGCCTTAACAGCTTTTGATTTTAATAGATTCTTAATTTGGTTTGCCGGTAGACTCATTGAAACACCATTGAAAGCATTTTTATATGAACGATTAATCGTATAATCTACTTTTTTAGTTTTGCCACTTTCTAATACTTGACCAACATCTTCAGCAAATGTCTCATGATCTTGATCGACTAATTTTGCTGCTTCTAAAGCAGTTAATGATTTCCCTTCAACACTCGCTTCAATTTGAGCAACTTTTGCAGGTTTATTTGCAAACTCAACAATGACACTTGTTTGTTCTGTTGAGTTTAAATTAATATCTGAGGAAATTTGAAGACCCGATTCTTCATTAGTCGAAAGCTGTTCAAGTGCTGCTCTTTGCTCCGAAGTTAAATTCGCTAAAATGTCTTCAACATTCCTTGGACTTGCTGCTTTTGTGCTAGTCGATACTTCTCCAAGTGAACCCAAAATAAAACTCGATGTTAAAGCTAAAACGGTAAAGCTTTTTAAAAACTTTTTCTCTGTCTTTTTCCCCACTTCTCTTCCTCCTAGGCAATTTACGACAAGGTAGATTTCTACATTGAAGTACAAAATGTGATTGTTTTGACATATCCCTTTCTTATTTCCGCAAAAATAAAGGAACAAATTGTAAAAGAATGTCCCATTATTTAATTTAATTATTAAGAATTTTCACATTTTAATCAATCGGGTTATATTTTCCCTATTATATCTACATCTTTATATCATTCAGACATATTCCGACATAATTCTTTTCGAATGTTGAGGAACATTTCATCTTAATGTTAAAATATTTATTACAATTAGCCTTTACATAAAGAAAACTCGTCGATCGGCGAGCTTTTTAATCGAAGACAGAGACGTAGTTGCAGTTATACTTAATCCCTAAAATTGGCTAGCACTCGAATAAGCTTTCTAGCTGCAAATTTATACTTTTAAGTTATAAGAAAGTCATTAGAGAACAAGTCTTTAACTAATGATTTTTTAATTAAATACTTGATCCATCATTCTAAACTCTAATTCTATCTTAATAGCGTTTTCATATTCTTTTTGTCTTATATAGTATTGATATAGAATTTTTCCATACTGCTCAAAAAAAGAAGCATTATTCGTTGAGATAAGCAGCGGAATTACTACTTCAGCTAGAAAGTCATAATATTGGCTTAGTTTCTTTTTACATTTCAAAGCTAATAGTTCATATAAATTGAAATAGATTGGACATGTTTTTCTAGCTAGCCTCTTACCTATTTCTATTTTTTCTAAAAGTTCCTCTTCCCTTAATAAATTTCCTTCTAAACATGCTTCAATAAAATGAAATAATCGTCGAACGTATTTTATTGAAGATTTATCTTTCATTTGAAATGCTTGTTCAAAGTAATTAGCAGCTTGTTCAAAACTACCTCTTTTAAAGAACTCTTCTCCTAACTTAAAGAAAATATTTAGTTTATTTTCATAAACACCTAAAATCTCACAATTATGAAGTAAGTCCTTGTAATTTTCAATCAACTCTAAAAAATCAATATGCCTTTCACTATCTAAACTCATTAGCATTAATACTTGAGCATTAATAGCGTTTACATGATTGTATGTCTTATTAAAAAATTGAAGTGCTTTTTCAGCATATGAAAATGCGAGTACTTTTGCCTTAGCATGATGATAAGCAAGCGCTAAGTGATAGTAATACTCTTCATTTCTATAGTCATCAATATTAATTTGTTTCAATAGATTCACTGCAGTTTGACATGTCTCATTTTTAACTGTCCTAAATGTGCTGATACAATACATTCCTTTAATATGTAAAAGAAGATTTTGTTCATAATTAGATAATGATTGAAACTCTTTTTCTATGTATTCGATTGTATTTTTTGTCTCTTGAACCATATTTTTAAGATGATAGTACCTTGCTGTTAGGAGCAGATAGTACGCCGCATGTCTAGATGGCATTATAAATGGATTTTGTTCTAATTCTATTTTTATTCTTTCGATTTGCGTATTTTTTCGCATGATGATTGCGTGATTCCAATCATTTAAGTGCTTTTCAATAAGTTGTAACGATTCAATTTCTTTGTTAATATCAATTTCTAACCGATCTGTTAATTTGGTAATTATTTCAGGGGAGCATATAACTTTCCCACTTTCAATTCTACTAATATACGTTTTCCCACAAATTCCTTCACCTAATTTTGATTGACTAATTCCTTTTTTCTCTCGATAATATTTGATGAATTCCCCAACAAACATATTTAGCCTCCTCTAATAAGTTTAAATCTAAATATAGAAGCTTTAGAAAATGCAACTGAGCATACTATTGAAAATGTAAAAAAATAAAGTAGATATCAGATCGGTATCAATTGGTTTTATAAAGGAATTTTAAAAACTAGAAGAGCTCTTCCCCTATTTCAATGTGATAAGTATTCACTAACTTTTCAATTTGATATTCTATTATTAATAAGCCTGTACTCAAAAAATGAGAACAGGCTTATTTCTTTTTATTGTAAACCTAATTGACTCTTAACAGATTCTAAGGTCGCACCTTTATACTTTTTAATTGGATTAGGTGGCGCTGCAACCCAAGGATTTTGCATTAAGTAATTCTGTTCAACAAATGCAAGGTCTTTTGCATCAACCGTTCCGTCGAAGTTAATGTCTGCACTGCGCTTATTTGTGCCCCAATATGTTTGAATCGCTAATGCGTCCATCAAATCGATCACATCGTCTTTGTTTACGTCTCCAGCAGTTGCGATTGGTGTCGTTTCTCTGCCTACACGATACTGCGTTCCGTAAACATTACCATCTAACTCAAAATAAGTATTAAACTTTTTATACGTAGTAAAATGACCTGGAATATCTTGAATAAATGTATAGTCATCCTTTGATGGATTAAGTCCTTGAATATCAAACGAACCATTTTTAGCTAAAACATTTGATTTTACTTCTTTTCCTTTACTATCTACAATCGTTAATGTTGGAGAAATCTTTGAGTAATCTCTTGCATAATCAAAGTTACCTTTTGCGTCTAATAATGCTTGTACACTCACATTTCCTTTAATTTCTGTTTGGTCATTTAAAATACTTATTGGTGCTATGTTTGTAAATGGATTAGATGAAACATTATCTACATTTGTAAAAGTTGATTTTACCCCATCCCAATCAAAAGTTTGAGTCATAGTTGGAGCTAATGATTTTGGAATTTGAATTGTTAAGTCAACCATAGGGATATCACCGTTAACTCCAGTAGTTCCATTAAATTTTACAGTCACATCTGATGAAATTGTGCTTTCTGAAGTTGTTTGTTTAACGTCTAATGTTCCACCAAGCTTTTGTGCTTCTGGATTTAAAGATATATTAGTAATTTTTGTACCATTCGCATCTGAGAACTTATAGTTCGCCTTCATTAGTTTACTTACGTTGTTTGCTGTCAATGTCATTGTAAATGTTTTGCCTGTTTCGATCATCACATTATTATGTTTCGTCGGATAATTTGGTTGCCCATATACATATGGTGTGTGTTCATTTACAAAATAATATTGTTTTGATACATAACCATTAGTTGCCTCATCAATTCCTTCGAATTTAACGCTTAAAACATCTTTGTCATGCAACATCGCGATTTCATCAGTTGAATTGCCGTCTTTATCGAGTGTCATATTCCCGGTTGGTAGCGGATAGTCGTAAGAATAGTAAATTTGATTTTGTGTTTGATCTGCAGTCATACCAGTTGCCTTTTTTACATCAACATTATCATCTGATATATGAGCTGTTACACCAAGAGTATCTTGACCATCTTTATATTCGACAATTTGTTTTCCAGGTACTTCACCTTCCACATGCATATCCCATTTAGGTGCTGTACCATCAACAAAGAAGTCCTGAGTTACTGTATAAGTTTTTCCATTATCATCCGTTCCAATTAGTTTAAATTGGTATTGTCCAGCTTTAGGTGCTACCAATTGATCCTCTCTTGTTCCAATTGGATTATCCGGGTCATTCGTAAATGGATAGTAATATCCCATGTAGAAATTAGGAATCGAATAATCCACCCCTTCGTCCATCAATGTACCATCAAATGAACCAACGTAACCAAGATCTTGACCTGTTTTTGGATCGGAAATAATGACATCAATTGTTTTCATATGCGATTTTAAGCTTACATGAAGATCATTGCCTCGAGCCCATTTTTGACTTGATTGAGTAAGAGATTCTGGCACTGAGCGTTTAAAGATTGTAAAGTAATCAAAACCTTGCTCAACATAGTGAACACCAAAAGGTACTTTATACGTTTCTTGTGGGTTATCTTTGTTTGTATAGACTACATAACCTTCGTAAATACCTTTTTCAGCTTTACTTGGAATTGTTAATGTTACATTTGTTTTCTTTTGCGAAATTCCTTTTAAAGTTATCGTTGAATCTGTCTTTAATGTCACACCGTTTGCTTCTGCATCCTTTGAACCACGTAAATTCGTATTGAATTTTACACTCACATTAAATGTTTTTGCTTTTTCACCTTTATTAAATAAAGTAACATCGCGAGTATCTACTATGTCATTTCCTTTATAAGTTTCATTGCCAAAGCTTAATGCACCTGTATTTTCTTTTACTAATTTCTCTTTATTGTTAATAATCGAAGGGAATTTTTCTTCTACCTTGATTTCAAAATCCGAGTGAATTGCATTGTACGGATCAACACGTCCAGCTCCAATTTCAAATACGCTATATGGCTTGCTAAGTGGATCAGCTGTATTCATTAAAATTGCCTTTACATCTTCTGGTTGTAAATTTGGTTTTGCTTGTAATAGCAGTGCCGAAATACCTGCAACATTTGGTGTTGCCATTGATGTTCCAGACATTCTTTCATAAGCATATTTATAATCTGATGGATTGTCATGATTATGAACAAATCCTGGTACTGTTGATAATACGCTTACTCCAGGAGCTGTAATTTCTGGTTTAATATCATATGTTACACGTGATGGTCCACGAGAACTGAAATCCGCTAAATTATCGCCTGATAATCTGATATTTCCAAGATCACTAAATGAAATCGTACCAGTTGAATTAACTGGAATTTTCTGAGCTAATACTACACCATCTGCATTCGTCATTGAGAATGCGGGAACAAAATCGGTACCTTCACCTAAGTTAAACGGTAAATGGCCTTCAGCTTCATTATTATTGTAAATAATCACACCGACTGCACCTCGGTTTTTGGCTTGTAAAATCTTATCATTAATTGTATTTGAACCTCTTTGAATCAATGCAACCTTTCCATCGATACGTTGATTTGCCCCCCAATAATCTGCAGAGCTTCCTAGGCCAACATTAACAACTTTTAGTGGTTGACTAGGTGACAATAGTGTATTTAAATTACTATCAAAACCTTTTGCCATTAGTCGTAAATCAGCAGTTTTATTATCTACTGTTGCTTTCATCGTAGCAATTTCGCTTGGAACATCACTTGCTCCAACCGTTAGAGCTAAAGAAGCATTTCCTGGATTACCAACTGTATACATACCACTTCCAGAATTTCCAGCTGCAACAACTGCAGTCACCCCACTTAATACGGCATTATTAATTGCAATTGACTCTGGAGTTAAAGGGTCATTATAATTTGCTCCTAAAGATAGGTTCATAACGTCCATACCGTCTGCAACCGCTTTTTCGATTCCTGCAACGATTCCATCAGTCGCTCCATTTCCTCCAGGACCAAGCACGCGGTAAACATATAAATCAGCATCGGGCGCAATTCCAATGGTAGAGTAATCACTATCATTTTTACCTTGTCCAACAATTGTTCCGGATACATGTGTACCGTGTTCTGTATAATAGTCTGAACCGTTGTTTGTTGGATTTGGTTTTCCAGCTTTTACCCAATCCGCATATGTGGTTTCCATTGGGTCAGCATCATTATCAACAAAATCCCAACCCTTCACTGAATTCGGATTAATTGTTTTTGGATCAACACCAGGTTGAGCACGATATCCTTTATATGCAGGAGATATATCAGGGTGATTATAATCAACCCCAGTATCAAGTACCGCAACTTTTATTCCTTTTCCTGTATAGCCTTCTGCATGTAATTTATTAACATTTAAAAAGTTATTCTCAGCGGCCATCCCATGAGACGCTGCTTCAGTCGAAGGCGTCGCTTCGCTAGATGGTTTCTCAACTTGAACAGTAGCATTGCTATAAATTGATTTTACTGCTTTCGATTTTAAAAGTGATTTTACTTTATTAGCTGGTAATTTTAAAGAGACGCCATTAAATGCATTTTTATATTCTCTATTAATTTTATAGTTCTTTCCATCTTCACTTGATAGCGCCTGTAAATCTTTATCAAATGTAGCATGATCAGCATCTACTAAGCTTTTAGCCTCACTATCTGACAAGCTATTACCCTTTAATGCTGCTTCAAGTACTGCCACTTTATGTGGTTTTTGATTAAATTGAACAATAACCGAAACATTCGCAGTGCTTTCTAAATTGACATTAGGACTTAAAAATAAACCAGTTTGATCATTTGTAGAAAGCTGTTTAAGAGCCTGTCTTTGAGCTGGTGTTAAATTCGCTAATATCGACTCTGCTTTTGTATTTATTGAAGCCGCCTTTGCCTTTGAAGATGTATGAAAATATGAACCTTGAAAACTACTAGAAATTAAACCTACACCTAATGTGATCGTTGCAGCATTTTTAACAAATTTCTTCTTACTAAACTTTTCCCGCATTTCTCTAGACCCCCAGCATTTGTTATGTTAGTGCTTGTCCCAGAACTATTGTAAGCTTTTCTCTGAATAATCCAATGAACAGGCTACAAATGTCATTATATAAAATCAAAATTTTCAAATAAAATTAGAAATGATAATACCTTATAAGAAAATCTTATATAATGAAACCCACTTTCCATGTTAGAAAGAGGCCTTTTTTTGAAAATATGGATGTTTACTTTTTAAATAATTTATAATAAATCGCTTTCTCATATTTCAGTGGAACCTGTGTAGTATTTGGTGCGTTTTATCTATTTCAGTGGAATCTATATAGCATTTGGTCGTTTTATCTTTTCAGCGGAACCTGTGTAGCATTTGGTGCGTTTTACCTATTTCAGCGAAAACTGTGTAGTATTTGGTGCGTTTTATCTATTTCAGCGGAATCTGTGTAGTATTTGGTGCGTTTTATCTATTTCAGTGGAATCTATATAACATTTGGTGCGTTTTACCTATTTCAGCGGAATCTGTGTAGTATTTGGTGCGTTTTACCTATTCAGTAGATTCTGTGTAGTATTTGGTGCATTTTATCTATTTCAGCGGAACCTGTGTGGTATTTGGTGCATTTTGTAACAAATCATTGATATTATAACAATTTCGTGGTGCATTTTATGATAAAATGAGTAAAGAGATATGTTATTTTGCACTTTATTTGGTGCAAATTGAGAGGATGTTCTTGTCAGTGAAATATGAAAATATACTAGATCATCAGATTTTAAACTACGAGATATTAAAAATTTGTATATATGAAGAAACGAAACGATTATTTCTTGATCGCCAGTATATCCTTGAGAAATGGAAAACGGAAGCCTATAGTATGACAGAAGATGAGGTTAGGTACCAATCCCCCTGCAATGCAATGGGCCCAAGCTTTAGAGCATTATTTTTCTTATTTACTCAAACTTTATATTTTGAAAAATATATAACAAAACAAATGATTAATGAAGCAGTTGAAAAATATGCTGACACCATCAAAGTGATATTGGCGGGCCACTTTGTACACGAGTTTCCCAATGATGAAGTAAAACGAAGCGTAAACGAAGAAAAAATCAATGATGTGTTAAAACGTGATTATATTTACTCCAGTATGGATATGGAATACCATCTTATGAGGGATATCGTGACAAAGAAAAAGGAATTTAAAGAAGGAGAAGAAGGCTACTTGGCAACTGAGATTATAGACAATCGTGGAAAAGTAAGAGGATTGGCCGAGCTTAGACCCTTTGAATCACAAAATATTGATTTAACCTCCGATCAACAAGAAATGTGGCTAGAGTTGATTGAATCTACCATCCATTCATTGGATGAAATGACCGCGGACCTTTTTGATTTAATTACCTATTTATGGTTGGTATCTCCTAAAAGCAGTGACGGGTATATTGAATTTCATAGTAATGACGCACTACGACTTAGAAATTTAAAAAAACGGTCGGCTAAAGGACAAGTGCTTGATTTTCGTGAAGAGGATCGATTCAATATTATGAAACGGGTTGCTGCTCTTTCCAGTATATGGATATCACTTGGCGATCAGAAAGTAAAAGTGGTAAATACACAAGAAATTCAGGACAATGAGCTCTATAAGTTCAAAGATTTTCAAAGAATGTTTGAAATTGGAAAAATACGTGTGGCGTATGACAAAAAATCTGGCGAACCAAAGGGAATCTATGCAGTACAAGTAAAACCAACATCTATTTTGACTCCTTATTTAGATGGTCCTAACCGGTCACTTGGTTTGTTAGATTTAAAAGTCTTTCAGTATAGCCATTTCACACAACGTGAACACAAACGATTAACTCGTTACTTAAACCTTCAATGGAAAATCCGAACGATTAAACGTACATTACAGCAACCCTTTAAAGTGTCAACTCTGTTAAAAGTTATGGATATCTCCACGCGGTACAACGGAGTACAAAAGAGGGACAAGTTTGAAAACGTATTAGATGAATTACAAAAAGATGGTGTAATTAAAAGTTGGGGTTATACGGAATCTGTAAATGAAGACCAAGTCGGTAAAAAAGGCTGGTTTCAAAGCTATTGGTCTAAGCTCAATTTAATTATTCTACCCACTGATATTGTCGTAAAGGAAAATCAAAAAAAACTGTTGGTAAACTCGAACTATACAATTGATGAAAAAATAATTGAACGTATGCAAGAATTCAGTTATGAAAAGATAGCTACTCAAAGTCACGAAGAACTTCTCACAAAACAATCAGAAATTGCTAGAAGTCAAATAGCTGCATCAGTTGAATTTGAATTAGAAAAAAAAATACCTATTATGGAATTATCAAAAAAGATGAACTCCAAACCAACAATTGATTCTGAACAACAATCATTCGATTTTACTATTTCAACGAAGGTAACTCTTACACCAGAAAATATGAAAGAGATGATTGATTCCTTAGCTATGAGTATTCGCCAGTCTGCAGAAGAGATGGGAATCGCTCACACTACCCTTTCTCGATATATCCGAAAAGAAAATAAGCGACAAAATAAGAAAAATGATGAAAAGATGCTTAATTGGCTGAAAGAAAAAGCAAGAAAATCAAAACTCTAATCAAAGAAAATTGGTTAGAGTTTTGATTTTCTCTTTTCAATTTTCATAATAAATAAATACTTCCTCTATGCATTCGTTCCTACTCTTGTAACCATTATAAGTCCTGTATGTCAAAGACTTTTAAGTTTTGTTGAATCTAAATTATGTTAGTTTTTCATGCATTATTTTAAGACTCATCATTCATTTAACAGGTTTAATATTGATTCTATAACTACATGCCATGTATCCGATTTTGGATTAATGATTTTAAAGTGGTCCGCGTCTTGGATGGTAATCAGATGAACATTATCCCCTGCAGCTTTTGCAGCTTTTTCAAAATCCATACTAATACGAATTGGCACATGAATATCAAGTGAACCGTGAATAAGGACAAGTGGTAGACTAATGGGTAAGAGAGAAATTGGTGAGCCTTCTTTATACCTACTTTGATAGTCATTTGGAGGTCCACCCATTAGATCACGCGTTGGATTTTCTCCAACTTCTGTCTTCAATTCTTTTAGTTGATGAATTTCGTACATAAGGTCCAAATCGACTACTCCCGCAAGACTAATTGCACCTTTCAACCTCAATGGATTTTTGGTATTTTTTACAATGCTATTTTGAGGAAGTTGATGTCTCGCAGCAGTCCATAAGGCTAGATGTCCACCAGCAGAATGTCCGATCGTGAAAACTTGCTGTATATCAAGTGGATAGGAATCAGCAAGAATTCGAACAAAATCCACCGCTTGACCACAGTCGAGAAAAGTACCTGGCCAACCTCCTCCTTCTTGCCCAACACGACGATATTCAATATTCCATGTGGCAATACCTCGAGCCGTTAAATCTTCAGCAAATTTATCTAATTGATCTAGCTTAAATTGTTCTCTCCAAAATCCTCCATGAATAATAATTGCAACTGGAAAAGGGCCCTTACCTGCAGGCAACCTTAAGTCTCCAAATTGATTTCTATTTTCTCCATAAGCAATTCGATGCATAATTTTCTTTCCTTTACATTCATTTTTTTTATTTGACCATTAAATTTATCCTTTGAAAGAAAGCTGTTTATTTTTCCTTACATACGTGTAATTTACTCATACCTATTCCAGTTTTCCTTATCAACTATCGCATTGCTTTAAAAGCGATGACAAATGTTGAATTTTTTATATAGGTTTAATCTATATCACTTAAAAACGTCAGGTCTAGTGCCCCGACGTTTTCTATTTTTTATTATTTTTTATTGAATACCTAAATCCTTCAAAATGTCTTCTAAAGTTTCACCTTTAATTTTCTTTTTAGCCTTTGGAACGTCTTGGACATCAGGATTTGGTGTTAAATAATTCTTTTTAACATAATTCATATCCGTTGCATTAACGATTCCATCAAAATTGATATCGGCTGCACGCTTGTTAGTACCCCAATATGTTTTAATATAATCTGCATCTAAGACATCAATTACATTATCGTTATTGACATCTCCACCCATAACTGGTGCGTATAAAATGTAAGATAAGCGACCAACAGTGTCACCATTCGTGACATCATATAGATCATTAACGGTTACATGACGGTCGAAATGTCCCGGAATTTTGACTGTTAAATCATAATCTTCATTTGAAGCTGGAAGATTTTTAACAAAGTAGCGTGCACTGCTGTTAAATTCTCCGGTATAAGTCTTGCCACTTTTTGAAACTAAATTTAAGCTCATGCCAGCTTTAGAAAAATCCTTCTTGTAGTCTAACCAAATGCCCCAATCATCTAAAAATCCGTCAGCAAGTATTCCACCTTCAAGTTGAGAGTAGGTTGGAACTATATTGATTCCTTGACCAAATCCTTTAATTGTCGCAGGTGCTTGATTTAAAGAGAATGCTGTAGATTTTGTAATATCAATAGTTTGAATCCACTTAATATAGTTAGTAGGTTTTTCCTTCACTTTAAATGTAATATCGATTAATGGCATATTAGTTTGGATCGGCTGGATTGAATCACCTGTTAATTGTGTATTAAGTGTAATTTTACTTGCCGTTTGCTCAATGATTTTAAGATTAGCATTTAAACCATTTGACTTAGCATAAGAAACATAATCCTTATTTAAAGATACATCTGCAATGTCATATACCGTTGAAGGGAATGATAATGTAAATTCTCCACCTGTTAAATCTTTAATATTATTTGCACTAAGTGATAGAGTTACATTTTCGCCGTATTTCACATCATTTTTGTTAGCTACTAATTTAGCATATGGAAGCCCTTTTTTAACAAGCGTGTAGGAGAAATCAGGGTGATCCTGCATACCGTTTTGTGCATAGTCATGGGCGTCAAGGCTTATCTTTGTTACATCCTGACCATCTAAAAGACCAGCCTTAAATTCAAAGTCACCATTTTTTTCAACCTTTAATGGGGTTGAAGAAAATTTTGTTTTATTAACTAAGTTAATCATATTAGACGACTGATCCCATTTGAATCCGTTCTGATTCATGATATCTACTTGTTGATCAGTAATATTTCCTTTTACATTCATACCATCCTCAGTTACTTCATATACTCCACCCGGTTGTTGCATTTTTACGACTGGGTTAGTATTTTCGATGTAAAATGTATCAGACTTTTTAAATATTTTACCTTCTCTGTTAGTAGCGATTAGTTCTAATTCATATTTACCTGGAGGAGCAAGCCTTTTGGAATAAGAAATTGGATGATCCTTATGACCTGTAAATGCGCTATAAAGTCCATTAAATCCGTACTCAGTTTCAAAAGGAGTATCCTCTGTTAAAAGTCCTTGGTATGCATCAACCAGACCGAGTTCTTTCCCAGTTTTCGCATCTTTTAATACAAGATCTACCGTTTCCATCGGACTATTTAGTGAAAATTCAATACCTGTTCCTTCTGGGAAACTATTATTTAAATCACGTCGTGTTGTGAAGGCGTCCTCATATGCATTGATCGTATTAATGCCTTCTTGTAAATGCTTGAATCCAAATGGTATTTGATAAACTTCATCAGGATTACTATTGTTTGTAATATAAATATATCCTTCGTAGTTACCAAATTCAGCAGAAGCAGGAATATGAATCGTTGGTTTTATTTTTATCGTTTTGTTTGGATTAAGTGTAATCGTATTTGGAACATCTAAAGTCACATTATTAGTTGAAGCATCTTTAGCTCCTTTTACATTTTGATTAAACTTAACTTGAACAGTAAATGTTTTCTTTTGGTTACTAGTATTCGAAATAGAAACTACTCGAGAATCTGTTTTTTCTTTGTCCTCAGTAACTTGTGGTCCGAAACTTAATGCACCAGTAACATCTGGTATTGTTACATCTTTACCTTCTTTCGTGCTGATCGTTTTATCTAGTACCTTAATATGTACGTCAGAATGTACTGCTTCATATACATCAATTCTTCCTGCACCAACTTCAAATACACTGTAATCTTTTTGTAGTTTATCTGCTGTATTCATTAAAGCTGCTTTGACATCTTCTGGTTTGTATTCTGGATGTTTTTGTAAAAGAAGGGCAGCAGCTCCAGCAACGTGAGGTGTAGCCATTGATGTTCCAGATGCAATCATATATGCATTAGTATAGTCAGTTAGATGATTTGGTCCGTTTTCATAAGCTGGTACACTTGAGAATACAGAAACTCCTGGTGCAGTAACTTCTGGTTTAATATCATAAAATCTGTTTGAAGGACCGCGTGAACTAAAATCAGCTAATGTATCTCCACTAGTTTTCATTTCACCAATTGAGTTTAAAGTAAATGTCGTATTACCTTGTTTTACTCTATCAACAACTTTTAATCCATCTTCATTTGTAAGTGTAAATGAAGGTATAAAGTCAAAGCCGTTTCCTAGATAATGAGGAATTTGACCTTCTGTTGGATTATTATTATACATTAATACCGCTTTTGCACCATGTTTCTTTGCAAGCATGACTTTTTCATTTAAGCTGAGGATCCCACGTTCAATCAGTGCGATTTTACCATTTACATCTTTTCCATTGTAATCACTTTCACTATTACCTAATCCAACAAAAACTAATGGTAGAGATTGGTTTTTTAAAGTATTCAAATCATCATCAAAGCTTTTTGCAAGTAGTTTCAAATTTGTTAATGAAAGATTATCATTTGATTTAACCGTACCAGTAGCTGTAGGAATTGTCATTGAAAAATCACTTGCACCAACTGTTATAGCTAGTGGAGAAGTTCCTGGTGAACCAAGCGAATATAGGTCACTACCAGCGTTCCCAGCTGCAATTACTGCAGTTGTACCAGCCAATGAAGCATTATTAATTGCAATTGCATTTGGATCAAGTGGATCATTATAATCAGATCCTAGTGAAAGATTAATAACATCCATTCCCTCTGCTACAGCTCTGTCAATCCCTGCAATAATATTACTTGTAGAGCCTGTACCATATGGACCAAGTACTTTATATGCATAAAGTTCAACTCCAGGTGCAACTCCAGTAACTGCATAATCAGTTTTATTTTTACCTTGACCAGCAATCGTTCCTGAAACATGAGTACCGTGGGAAGTATAGTAAGTCGAGCCACCTAATGGACTAATTTCAGGTTCTCCAGATTTTTTCCAATCTTCGTAAGTTGTTTCCATTGGATCAGAATCGTTATTCACGAAATCATATCCGCCTTTATAAACATCTTTTAAATCCGGATGATTATAGTCAATCCCCGTATCAATTACTCCAACTTTGACACCTTTACCTGTAATACCTTCTTCATGAAGTTGTGTTGCACCGATATTATCAGTACTATCTACTGCAGGAGAATGACTACTTGACTCAGTTGTTTGAATATCTGTAGGAGATGGATCTATTTTGATTACTTTATCTTCAAATACTGCTTTTACTTCATCCATCGCAAGAATAGTATGTACTTCATTAGCCGGTACAGTCATCGCAACACCGTTAAATGCTTGACGATACTCTTTACGAATTTTAATACTTGAATTAGCTTGTTTTGCTTGTCCAATTTTATTTTTAAAATTTTGATGAGATTTTTCTACTTTATTTTTTGCCTCATCTAAAGAGACTTCAACTCCGTTTTCTTCGTTTTTCTTCACATCCGTTTTTGCTGGATCCTGTGCAAATTGAACGATGATATTTACTGGTTTATTACTAGTCGTATCGAGCTTGGGTGATACATATTTTTCTTGATCCGCTGTTTCAAAGTTATTATGTACTCGATTTCGATCTTCTTTTGTTAAATATTTTAAATATTGCTCAACGTTTGATACGCCACCTTTAAAAGTAGAATCAACCGAAGCAAAAGTGTGACTAGAAAATAGCAAACTAGCTGCTATAAAACTAGTAGAAACAACTTTAAGTGGCATTACAAAATTGCTCTTCAAATACAATACACCCCTTCAAATTTATTTTAAGGAATTAACCTTACAGTTTGATTATTCAGAAAATTCAATAACCAGTCAATTGGGTTATTTATTCCTTATAAAATCAACGTTTTTCTTAATCATGAATTAAAAGCTTTCTAATTTCTCAAAAAAAAATGTTTGGAAAAGTCAGAAAGCATAATAAAAAAATGAATTTTGTTGATTTTAAACGTTTCCTAAGATTTTAACGAAAGAGGTGATTTTTCTTATTAAATGTCTAATTTTATCCAATAAATGGTAATTAATTGTATGATTTTTCTATGTTTAACAAATTTATTTTTAATAAATAAATTGACAGGTGATTGATATGCGACCTATCGAACCTGTTTGCTTAATAAGCCAAGTTGCTTTAAAATTAATATCCGTAAAGAAAATAAGCGACAGAGTAAAAAAATGATGAAAAGATGTTAAATTGGCTGAAAGAAAAAGCTAGAAAATCAAAACTCTAACCAAAGAAAATTGGTTAGAGTTTTTCTGTTTCCTATTCAATTTCATAATAACAAATAAAACAATACCACATTCGTACTGATAGGAATAAAAAATCATGATAATACATTATTAAATATGGCTTTAAATACAACATATATGTCAACATATGTTTCAACTTATATATTATCGTTAGAAAATAAATATACCATACTATTAATGTGGCTATATTTAGCCATAACTTAAATAATCAGTTCCCGAACCAATTTTCACACAAATTCAATTACCTCTCAAGAAGTTAAAATCTAACTCTCATAGACCGTTGGTGCCAAAGACTACCAGCCTTGTTTCTCTCAACGATTTTAAATGTTCTTCTTAATTTAAGATATATATAGTGTAACCATATACAATTTACATTCTTACGTATTTATTTAGAAGCCCATCTTTATATTCACGTATTTCACCTTTTGCAACTAGATAACTTAAATAGACATTAGTCTCTCCTAGTGCAATCCACTTTTCTAATGCACTTGAACCTATTGGAAATAAAGTGTTTGATACTTGGTATGCACTCATCTCTCCAGTAATCTGCTCTAGTACGAAACCAGTTCGTTCTTCATAGTGATGGAGTAGTTCGTTAATTCGCTCTTGTGCATCCATAAAAATGGGACCATGTCCATCGTACCAAATTACTGAACCGAAAATTACATACTTCTCCATTTAAACCATAGCGTCCTACTTCCGACAAAAGTCCAAACACCAAAAACGATTGCCAACAAAATGGACACGACCATCCTTAGAATGTCGGAACGTTGGATACAACTAATTGTCAGCAAAATAAACATTCCTTCAAAAAAAATAAAAAATATGCACATTAATATAAATCGAAAAAACATGAACAATTTACTCTTTCCCGACAGTGAAACCAGTCCTAAACATATTAATCCAACAATAATGTTTTCAATAATGCTTGTAATTAAGTTTGAAAGGTTCATCATTACATTCCTTTACATTTTTTACTCGTGCCAAGTCAAACATGGGTACATTTCTGACCTTCCATTGGCTTGTCTCACTCCAACACAATTGGTCTTAACAAAGGCTATGACTTGTTAAAGTAATTGCACTCGTTAATGAAATTATTTAGTAAAAAAATGACCAATGATTGCTAATATCACTACAAGTAATAAAACAAGTACGTCAATACATATTGATATAATGCTAATAATCTTGGCTGAGCGAGCTAACCCTTTCCCTTTTTGATTGATTCTTTCGATCTCAATCAGACTTTCTTTAGACATATATAAACCAATAACAGCAAGGATTAAACCTATTGCTGGTATTATTAATGACAATATTGCCAATGTTAATGCTAATTTAGCCTTAGCGTTTGTTATTTCCATTAACTACAATCCTTTTTTATATTAATTTATTCATATCTTATTACAGACACTAGAAAGAGATTTTACGTTATTCTAAAAGTAAAATTCACCAAAACTTATTAAACTAAACTGCCACTAGCTGAATAAAAAAAATCTACTATTCAGCCAATCATATTGTTCAACTAAAGCACTGAGTTAGTTTAAGACCACAAATAATAATCTAATAGAAAATCACTCGATATTGCCAAAATTAATATAATAGTTGCCCTTAATAAATATTTTTTCTTACCTATTTTAATAATTTCTTTAGCTCTGCTACATATAATTGTTCCGTATGAAGTAATCATAAATCCATATATATTAAGATTTTTCTTAAAGTAGTAAGAAATACTTAATGAAAGAAGTACTCCTCCAAACAAAAAGGTTAACCCTAAAATTTGCAAGCTCTTGATGCTACTTTCTTGTTCTTTAGTCATTTTATAACCATCATTTTTTTAGAACGTCCCTCTCATATATCTATTTCTGTTAATTATACCAATGTAGTAAGTCTTTGTAATTTTGGCGAGTTTTCGAAATATAACTTCAATTAATTTTTATCGAACTAAATTACCAGAGACTGAAATAGAGGATAATCGATTAATGTTCATCCTTTATTTGTTGCTCAACTAGAGCATGCGTTAGTCGAATAATTGGTCATAAAAGTACCATAATAAAAAACTGTTACATCAAATAAAATTACTCCAAATAATAATGAGAATATTTTAAAAATAACTATATGATATCTTTTTGGAAAAAATTTTTCTGAAATGAATATAGTACAACAATTAATAATTCATAAAATGATGAACCTGAAATCCATTCAGGTAAATCGCCATCTTCCTCATATTTCTTAACTGCAACATACAAGGTTTTTCCAACAGAAAATAATAACCCTAATGAAAATAGTAAAACCAATGAAAATGGAAAAACATAAATGTTCATATTGGAATCTTGTTGAAGCTGTGGAAAGAAAAAATGATGTATCATTAGTTTATTGGGTTAAAGGTCATATTGAAACAGAAATTGGGAAAATAAAAAAAGTTGATCAGATAAACGCTACTGTTATATTAGTTGATAAATATGGCTCTACTCATACACTTTCTATGATTTCATTGGTTGATGTATTTTAGCTTCAAAAAAAGATCTACCACGGAAAATCTCTTTGCTGCTTGTTCAACTAGCGCATTGCGTTAGTTGGATAAGGTTTATAAATGCTATACTTTAACAGAACTTTTTAGAGCCACGGTGGAATTGAATCCAAAAATGCCTTTATAAAATTTTTTATCCAAACCAAAATTTTCATAATTATCAACATCCCATTTTCAAAATTGTGCAAATCATAAAGACGAAAAAAATAGAAGCTACTTGTATTAGCTATACTTATTGCTGCTATCATTATGGGAGTTTTACCTGGGGAAATGAAGTTTTAATCTATTTCCACTAGCCAGAGAATCTTAACACGATATCTTACCATGTTCTACAAGTAAAAATATCCAAAACTTATGCAACTAAACTGCCATTTTGTTAAACAAAATAGACCGCCTAAGCAGTCAATTACCCTAGGTTGTTCGCTTTTTTGGTATATTGTTTTTCCTTTTTTGCCACAAATGAAGAAGGATCTTCGCCGTGATAAAGCAGAGAAACCAGAGAAAAATCCCGATGAAGCTGATGACATGATGATTGCCGTAGTCGAAGTTCGGTGCAAACCAGTCATTGTGCAGAAGTTTGCTTAAGGCGTATAGGAAAAAATAAAAGAAGATTAAAAGAAACACATCCATCTTTGTCCATCTGCCTCTTTTGATGTTGATAAATGAAAAGAGACCCATAATCACAAAAAAATCAGCCAGTTCACCAATTCGACCACATCCTTTCTGTTTCCTCAAATTTTTTTTAGTTTCTTACAATTACTCTATTGATATACCTTCTTAAAGTAAACTGCCCTTTAGTTCATTCCCGGCGACCCAAAAAAATAGAAAAACGGAAATAACTAAACAAAAATAAGAAGTTATCTAATAAATAGAAACTCCTTTCTTATTACCCTATCTATATAGAATATCTACCTAAGCTTTGTTCGGCCATTTGAACTAAACGTTTCGTAAATTTTTAACATATTAGAATAAAATTGCCTTAATATTGATCAAAAAATAAAATGAACTCTTCTTTCTTACCAGAACTAGCTTCCATTTTACCTTCGCTAACTAATTCTCTCATGACCTGAACTAATTCTCCACCAACTTCTTTTAAGATTGAACGTAACCTAGTATCAATTGTACTCTCGATAAAATTCCATACTAGTTCCTTTTTTGTGGGTGGCGTATTTGATATTGGCAATGAGTAGTTTTGTTTTTCTTGGATGCATTTTGAAACGACAAGTTGCTCAATTATTGCATCTACTTCACTTTCTGTTGGGGCGACAAGACAGCTTTGTATATGTAAAAAGTTTTCCTTACCTTCTAATTGAGCAACACAATCACCTTTTCCCATAAGAACGAATGGTGGCTTCCCATCAAGTACGGTTTTGTAATTGTGCTTGCTAGTAATTCTAAAAACAATTCGACTTGGGAGATTTGCTTTGACTAAACACGATACCACATCAACTGATGGTCTTTGAGTGCAAATGCACAAAAAGATTCTTGCAGCTCAGTTTTTTTGTGCTAATAAACAGACGTAATTTCAACTGATTTATCAAATAGAAATAGGTCTGCATATTCATCTATTATGACAACGATGTTCTTTATAATATGCCCTTTTTCACGATAATGACTTGACTAATATTACGAACTTTTTCTTTTTTAAATAATTCGTAGCGTTTTCCCATTTCTAGTACTAATGAATTTAATAAACTGATTGCTTCAGCTGATTTTGTTATTACTTTTTCGACTAGTGGAGAATATTCAAAAGGTGAAAATTCAACTTGTTTCGAATCAATTAAATAGAGTAACAGTTCATCAAAACTCTTTGTTAGATGAAAGAAAATTAACAATGTAGTTAAAAATACACTTTTGCCACTACCAGTCGAAGTCTTAGAATCAGTCTGGTCGGATACAGCACATTTTCATTCACTATTGTGAAGCTCCGATTTTTGAGCTTCATGGATGACTAATAAGTGCGATATCCTTCCAAATTCATCAAAAACCAGATCAGAAACTTACTTTCTTATTATCCATTTAGGAGCCCACCAATTTGCAGGTCCGAGAAGCTTCATCAACGCAGGAACAACGATAATTCGAATCAGGGTTGCATCAATAAAAATAGCACAAAATAAACCGACACCCAGTGCCTTTGTAATTTCAATTTTAGTAAAAATGAATGAGCCCACGACAACAAGGAGAATTAATGCAGCACTACTTATTAGACGGCCTGTTTTCTGGAGCCCTAATGCGGTACTTTTTACGTTATCACCTGACTTCTCATATTCTTCCTTTATCCTTGAAATTAAAAATACTTCATAATCCATTGATATTCCAAACACAATACAAAAGATTGATACAGGCATAATGATACTAACATATCCAGTTGAGGTAATATTTAGAAAATGAGACAGCCATCCATACTGAAAAACCATTACCACAATGCCTAGGCTTGCTCCAAGGCTTAAGACGTTCATCATAACCGCTTTAAGCGGTATAAGAACAGACTTGAAAACAAACAGCAATATGGAATAAGTCACAGAGATAATAAACAACATCAGCAGGGGTAATCCTAAATTTATTCGATTCATCATGTCTACTCGCAAAGCCGTTTGACCAGTAACATATGTTACTAAGTCACTCATTGATTCATCTCGTAGCTGTTTAACAAGTCCAGAAGATTCTGCTGAATCCGGCTTCGACCTTGGTACTACTGTCAGCAATGTAAAATTTCCTTGTAATAAGTTTTCGTTTATCATTCGGTCATATGTACCTTTTAAATCTAATAGATGAGAGGTTTCTTCTGGTGTTCGATTTCCAAGTGAATCTATATAGCTTTGAACCTCTAACACACCAGGTATTTGCCGAATTTTATCTTCATATTTTTTAATCTTCCTAATAGATGCTACTTCTGTGACATTTTCCTTTGCCTTCACAATAATATAAATAGGGCTTGATTTCCGTACGTCATAATTTTTTTTCAGTAATTCCGCCCCTGTCCTTGATTCATAAACTGGGGGGAGTACTTCCGCAGTTGGCACCCCTAATTTCATTCCAATAATTGGTAGCATCAGTGTGATTAAAAAGGTGCTAATAAAGATGGCTAATATAGCTGGTCTTTTCATTACAGAATTTGCGATTCTCTCCCACATAATAGAATTTTCCAATTTCTTTTGAGTACCAGGAAATACTTTAAGAGAATTTATATGATGGCCAAAAATACCTAATAACGAAGGTAAAAGCGTGCATGAAAGGATCATTGCAGAAAAGACCACTAGCACACCACCCAGACATAACGAATAAATTATAGGCAGTTTTATAAACAACATGCCAAACATACCAATCAAAACAGTAAATCCTGAGAAGAAAACAGATTGTCCTGCTGTTTGTGTAGCCATGGCTACAGCATCCTCTACTGATTGTTGTCTCTTTAATTCCTCTCGAAAACGGCTGACAAGAAAAAGGGCATAGTCCACTCCAATCGCAAGACCTAGCATCATCACTATATTTGGAAGAAAATTCGAGAGCGAGTAATAACCAGTAAGATAATAGGTTATCCCCATAGTCAGAGATACACTCATCATCCCAATTAACAGAGGTAAAATAGCTGCCCATACAGTCCCAAAAATAAATAATAGAACAATTAAGGCAATCGGAAGGCCAATCTTTTCTGAATATGCCATATCATGTTTTGTCGCATGCTGTACTTCATAAATTGTAGCTAATTCTCCATCAACATATGTATCCATTCCCTTGGGCTTCTCTATTAACTTTTTCATCTCTGGAAAATCCTTGAGGGCCTTTTGATTGTTTAATTTAAGTTCAACAACAACAGACTGAATACCATTATCTTCTACTAAACGAGGTGTTTTGTTTATTTGAATATTTTTTACATATTTTTGCTTTTTTAATTTTTCTAATGATTGTAATATGTCCTTCTTTGCTTGTTCACTTGTTAGGTCTAAATCACGACTTGTATAAACAATATTTAGCATTGACGGCGGCGACCCTAATTCTTTTCTCATTAATGATACACCGATATCCGACTCACTACCCTTTGGATTTAACCCACTATCTTTTAGTCTATCAGGTAGTTGTTGGGCAAAAAATATTGAAAGAATGAATAACAATATCCAAAAAATTGCTATTGCCCAGCGTAATTTGTACATCTTTATTCCCCAATGCCAGAATAGTCCTTTTTTTTTTATTTCTCTCATCCTTTTCTTCCCCCTTTTGTGTCCAGTAAGAATAGAATTACTCATTTCTCACATTTTTATTAAAATAAAAATAAGGACCGCTATTTAAATAACAAAAAGGCAGTGGATTTACTTATTGAGATTTAAGAAAGAATTATTTGCTTTTCTAATAAGGTTCCAAAAGGAGGAAATATGAAAATGGCTCTTTAACGGAACAACTTTATCGTCTCTCAACAGTTCCTTGAATTCTTTTAATTCAGGTTTCCTACCTTTCACTATAAAAATATCTTTTTAGATAATGTTATCTAGAGGGAAAAAGCATCACGACTTTATTTAAAACATCATATCTTTTTTATAAACGTCGTGATTTTTTTCAAATGCAAAAAGCTCTTATAAACCTTAATAAATAGTAACAGTGTAAGCAGTTCTATAGTTTTAATCATACAATATCGATAATATCGTTACTAATATCATCATCATATACATATATTTATTTTTATTGTATACATTGACATATATGTCTACAATATCATTAATACCATAAATGTAGATTGTATTTTTATGTTATTTCAAATAATCAAGTATTATTTCCTAGTGCATTCATATATTTAATCCAGTAATTTATTACTTAATCCTATATAAAATAATTATCTGAACAATAGTATAAGTGATCAATTAAATGTGACACGTAAATCAGGACTTTTTTGACAAAACCTTCGTATTAATAGAATTAAAATCCCAACTAGTAGAAAAATATTAATAATGTTATTAAATAAATAATTTATAATACATATATATTGTTATCATACACGTTATATATCGTACTAATATATGTATAATTGAATGCTGAAACTAAATATATTATCATTATATACATATTATTTAACATATACACCAACATATATTATGTCATATATCATTATGTTAAGTTATACATATATCACTACATCAATATTAGTGTTATTATTGAACTATTTATATACAACATTATCATTTTTACAGTCAAAACATTTTTCACTATAATATATATGATGTCATATATCATTATGTTAAGTTGTACATATACCACTACATCAATATTGGTATTATTATTGAACTATTTTTATACAACATTATCATTTATACAGTCAAAGCATAATTCACTATAATATATATGATGTCATATATCATTATATAAAAAACTACATATACCATATAACCAATGATAATATATTATTATTGATTTATATTTTTAACTTAATTTCGATATTATTAGTGAAGTATATATACATACTATTATCTAGCTTGAAATATTTTTCAGAATTGAAAATATCATATATGTTAATTTATGGTATGTCATATGTAATGAAATTAAAAACTAAATATATTAGATTATCAATGATAAAATTATCATTATTGATTTATCATACATATTACAATTCTATTGGAAATATTTAGATACACAATTTTAATGTTTCATGATCTGTTTACACTTTTTTTAGAAATATCAAATGTCAGACAGGAATTTGTATATAAAACTAGAAATCTACTAATTATCTAAGTAAATCAAATAGATTTTCAATAATAACAACAAACGTATCATATAGGGTACTATATATAATGACATATGTTATAATGATAAATCATACACTTGCTAGATTATTGATTTAAATCTTATATTATGTAGATATATAATCATTGTTCAATTTATTTTTAAAATATTCATCTATTTTTTGAAAGAGGTGTTAATCTTGACAGCAAAAATTGTCACATTCGGTATTAGTAAGGGTGGATGCTCTAAATCAACAAGTAGCGGTATCACTTCCTATCTATTAAGCCAAGAAGAGAAAGTGTTAGCTATTGACATGGATGGTCAAGGGAACTTAACTAGTTTCTTGACCGGAGAATATGACATTTGTAGTATCTTTGAAGAGAAGAGCATTTTAGAGGCAATCTTAAACGAAGATGCACGTTCTTACATAATTAAAATTAAAGAAAATCTGGACTTAATCCCATCTAATGATTTTCTGGCAACATTACCTAGAAGGATGTACGAAAAGGGGTTAAAGTTAGACGCATTACAAAAAGCACTTGAGCCTGTTATGGAGGACTATGACTGGATTATTATCGATACACCGCCAGCTTTATCCGAACAAACTGTATTACCATTAAGTACATTCTCAGAAGCTGGTAGCTACGCTGTTGTCATGTTTGATGGTTCCATGTTTGCTTATTACGCGATTCCAAAGTTTTTGGAGATCATTGAAGGTGCAAAGGAACGATACAATCCAACTTTAGAAACATCTGGTATTTTGTTCTCCTTGATTGATGCAAGGGCGAAAGAAAATGATGTGATGGAAGAAGCGATTGAAGAAGATTATCCTGGTCTAAAATACCATTCTATTATTCGAAGAAAAGCGGCTACGAGACGTTTAGCCATCACAGGTTTTGAGGAAAACGCAGAATTAAAAGCAGCATTAGAATACTATATTCCCTTTGTGAAGGAGTTGAAGGAACGTGTCTACAAAAATCAACCTCAAAGATAAAATAAAAAAACCGAATGCTACTCAAACCTTCTTTAATTCATATGAGACTGATGCAGTTAATGAGAAGGATGACAACAAAGTGGATATCAAAAAAGATGTTGAGAACAATAACACAAATGATAATAACACTGAAAACGTTGAAATTATGAATCAAAACAATAAAATTGAAAACGAAACATATGTCATCAATGACAATGATGTTATTGTTAATGTTAAAACTGAAGATGAAGAAGATGATTATCTTCGAAATCTCGCTGCTGGAAAAAAGACTTTGAAGAGAAAAGAAAAGAAAGTCTTTACTTCTTTTTATATGGATCCTGATTTGGCCACTGAAGTGGATAAAATTGCTGCTAGAGGGCAAAAAGGGGACAAATCAAAACTTATTAATCAGGCATTGCGTAAATTATTAGAAGACTATGGTGTATTGTGATCCATTAATCAAAAAAATGAATAAACTAGAAACTAAACAATTATTCTACTAATAAATTCTAGACGATTTGTGTTTACGAATAAACTCAATAGGCAAGAAAGCTGGTCATTACAGATCAGCTTTTTTATTTTTAAAATTTATTGTTCAGAAAGCCTCTTATTAAATTACAGGATTTCTTTACTTAGTAGATTAATAAAAATTGAGTAGTATAAAAAGTATTACTAGAGTGTTACTTAACAATTGAAAAAGTGTTATAAAAGTGTTATTATTTATACTAAAGGAAAATAAATCCAACTTAGGAGATGTTTGTCAATGGAATTTAAGATTGCTTCGCTAGATGCTGGAAATGATAGTTTAAAAGGTTTTATTGGTGGTCTTTCTGAAGAAAATCGTATATACATACCGAATGTTATTAAAAGAATGGATTCACGATCTATGTTATCAGATGAGAATGAGCCAATTGAGGAACTACATGTTCATGTCACTTCTAGGGCTTTAAAAGAATCTGCAATCTATGCGGTTGGTAATTTAGCTGCGAAAGAAGTAAATAACGATGTCGTATCTTCTCGTGTTAAAAAAGGGGATTCTGAGCAAACAGTCATTCTACTTCTTACTGCACTTGCATTGGATGCAGCTAAAGATTCAGATAAAGACGTAATAAACGTAAAATACTTATTGAGTACAGGCTTACCTTTAGATGAGGTAAAAGATGATGAAAATGCACGGATTAATTTTAAGAAAAAACTGATAGAGAGTATGCATGAAGTGAAATTCGAACAAACCCCTGGAGGGTTAAAAGGAAAAACAGTTCGTATCGAGTTTGAAGACGTCATTGTAAGTATCGAGGGGTATGCAGCAATGATCAATCTAACGATGGACGATCATTTTAATAAGAAAAATCACGAACTACTATCTAAAAATCTACTAATCACGGACATTGGTGGAAATACTAGAGATAAAGCGATTATACGAAATGGAAAAATTGATAATGAAAACTCTGTAGGGGATATTGCTGGGATTGGTAATTACCTTGATTTAATAAATAAAGATTTAGACCGCGAATATAGAAAAACCATTTTCAAATCAAGACGCCAACTTGTAGAAAATATTATACGTGAGAACGATCCATTTATTATTAAGCCTGATGGAAAGCCTGTATCAATTAAATCAACTGTAGATAATCATCTACAAACTTACGCTCAATTGCAATACAACGATATCATTAGCACATGGGATAACGTTGGAGATTTAGATGAAATTTACATTGTAGGTGGTTCGGCAGCTATCATTCGCGAACAATTAGAGGGTTTAAATAAAAAAGGTAAAGGATATGAACTACATTTTTTAGAAGCAGATGAGAGTATTTGGAGTATTGCAAAGGCATATTTCAAAATCTTATATATCGTTTCTAAAAATAAAGGGATTGAACTGTCGTTACAAAAAGTAGGTGTTTAATGCGTGTCCAGTAAAAAACTATTAGAACCTGGTAAAACATTTTCCGTTAAGCTCCCTGTAGAGATAAGTGATGAAACATTAAAGTTTTTAAATGGATTAGAGAAACGTAATTCAAAAATATTAAGTCTTCTTGATGCAGCAGCAAAAAAAGCAAATGAAGAATTAAATAGTGATGAGTTACATGTACGTTTAGACTATAAACTTACAACAGAAGACAGAAAGTTATTAGATGATCCGGTTATCCAAAAATCAATATCTGCATTCATTGCAATGTTGATCGGAAGTAAAAATACCATCCAAACACAAAGACTCTATCCAACTAATCATAATGAACATACAAATGAAAAGGATACGAATGAAGATTTTTCTGATTTTGCAGGTATGCTTAATTTTGAGTAAACATTAATTAAGAATAAAGAAAATAGTTAAAAATTAGACCTTATTCAAAGATTACTTGCTTTTCTTTTCATTAATAGAAAAATAGCCGATTCCTATTTTCTTTATTATAGGAATCGGTTTTTTTATTATTGATAAGCCTAATGCAAACTAGGTTTATATATAAATACAACATTATTAACATATATTTTGAAGTATATGTCAACAATGGATTTATTGTTGTTATTGGCACTGACATTAAAAATGATAATTATCTTCGATTTTCTTCTTGGAAAAAGACTTCAAAGATAAAAGTGAAATAGGTTTTTACCTCATTCTAAATAGATCCAGACTTGTAAATCATATTTTACACAATGACTAAAATCTTGTTACCATTTCTTGATGTTTTGCACTTGCTTGGAATGCAACCTCTGAAGCATACATATTACTCTACCAAGCATAGATTCTCTCATAATAATAAGCTGATTATAAGTTCAAAATCATTTCAATAACATTAAAGATACTAGTAGTATGCTCATTAAAAAAAACAAACCACCATTTATAATAATTGGTGGTTGCTGGCATGTAAAAATATTCCTTAAAAATTTTAATCTTCAAGTTTATCCATGTTTTCCAGATTCTTATGTTGTTTATCCTTTCCAACATGAGTATAACTAGAGGTAATTTCACTTGATGTATGCCCTAATTGCGTTTGAAGCCCAATAAGATCTTTATTTGCAGTCCAATGCTTTGTTGCGAACGTATGGCGAAGCTTATGAGGTGTAAGTCGCTTGTTAACATTAAATGCTTTTGAGTATTTCTCAACTAGATCCTGGATCGAGCGAATGGAGAGAGGGGAATAGCTCCCTTTGTACCTAGTAAAGAAAACATGTTTTTCATCATTCGCACAACCATAATTTTCCGTTCGAGTATGTAAATACTCTTTTAATTCATCCATTGCTCTCGGATTAACTGTTACATAAACCTTACCTGATTGACCTTTTCTAAATACCCCTAATGAGTTTTCCTCAAAATTAATATCTTCTAATTGTAAGAAAGCAAGTTCGGACAATCTCAAGCCGCTGCCTAAAAAGAGTGATAAAATTGCTAAATCTCTATTTTTATCTCGAAGAAAAAATCTTAACTGAATAGGGGAAAGTGCCTTTTCATAGTCAGATGCAATAAAATCCAAGAAACGTATGTCTTCATTACCTCTATATATTTTTTGTTCAAAAGAATCCGCACGTTTTACAGGATCTGAACTTACTTTAGTCGTTTCGATTTTTGCAAAAACATTACGATAAAAATAAGGTTCTTTAGTTTTTGGATCTTCTGATTTTTGAGTTAAATAATTGAATAAACTCTTTAGTGCGCTAATTCTTCTATTAACTGTTCTTTGTTCATATTTACCATCTAGATAACCTTGAAATTCTTCGGCTTCTTCTAGGGGGAGTTCAGCTAGGATTGTGATTGGTATATCAACAGGTGAGATCGTATCTTTATTTATTGTTTCTAATACCCAATTGTTATCTGCTAAGAAGTTAAAGAATAACTTATAATCATTTGCATAATTAAATAGAGTAGTAGCTGAGCGCTTACGATTCTTCTGAAAATACTTAAACACATATGGTGGAAGAGAAGGGAGCAATACCTTTAGTTGTTGTAGATGTTTTTCTTGTTGTAAATTTTTAGTTTTAACTTCAAATTGCTCAATATCCCTAAATGTTTTAGGTGTATGGCTCATAATATCATTCCTTATTCCTTATTCCGTCAAAGTTCGCATATAATCCAATTTATACGCAAACTAGTTTACATAATTATACTATTAAATATTATCGTTAGATTGTAATATATATTTAGTAAATTTAGTGAAGTCTCCGAGATGGTTCACAATGATTTTTTCAACAATTTCTAGGTTAACACTTTGATAATCATGCACTGCGATATTTCGAAAACCTACCATTGCTTTTAATTTATTCGAAAGATCTTGTGTGAGTAGGGTGTTAGCTACTAAAATATCAAACGCATCACGACTAGATTGAGGAATTCCTAGTTTTTTTATCGCTACAAGGTGCATCGCTAGATCTATACAAGCTTCACAGGCTCTTTGAATATTTAATATTATTGAATCTTGTTTTGTATAATCAATAAGGTTTAATGGATTATTATCATATACTTCATTAATTCTGTTAATACAGCGTTCTATTGTTGATATTTTATTTAATATAACTTGATTATTCATAAATAGAACCTCTTTTCTTAATATTATTTAAGATTTCAATTCGTTCTTCATTTAATTTTGCATACATTTTCAAGGTTTTCATTTCAAATTTTTCTCTTCGATCATCATCTGAACAGTAAACTACTTTACCATTTTGGATAATTTCAGACTGAAATACTGTTGAAGCATCGTTTAAATCAATTAAATCTACATTTAAATTCAATATATTTGCTAATTCTTGTGACAATAAAAATCGTTCATAATTACTTAATTTGGTATCACTTAAGTATGCTAGATCCAGGTCACTATCTAGTCGCATTCGATTTTCAGCTGCTGAACCAAACAAAATTATTACATAGGGATTAATTTTTTTTATTAACACCTTTATTATTTCTTGTAGTTTTTCTTGAGGAATCATACAGATTTACCTCCTAAAATATGTAAATTATATAAATCATTATACCACATTTCAAATACTTTAAACTACTTCGCGTTTAATTTGTATTATATGCGAAGTTGTTTGGAAGAGTAGGTTAAAGTTCTGACTTATAGTGCTACTACAAAAACAATCCCAACCAATTCACCGATCTATCGAATGATTTCGTACTATTAAATACTACTTGGTTATTTTCAGGATATTTCAAGAAACAGTGTGCTATTCACAAAGCGTTCGAACTGTTAAAACAATTTAAAATTAAAAAGAGCCACCCATAAGCTAATTACTCTAACTTATGGGACAGCCCCTGTTTTAAATTAAGAATTTAATTCTTCCTTTAATTTCAATATATAATCAGTTATCATACTTGAACAATGCCTTTTACTAGACATGATCCATACATATTGAAGATTGACAGCATCGTAATCAACAATATCTAGTAATATAACATCATCACTCAAATTGTAATTAACTCCGTTGAAGGAAGGTACAAATGACACACCTAAGTTTTCTTCGACCGCTTTTTTTAATGTATCCGTATTTGTAGTGGTAAATAACTCATTCATTATGCCAAACTCCCTATAGAACAGTTTTTTAAACCAATGAATGAATTCCCCATCATAGGTAATCAGTGTTTCATTGACGATTTGTTGCGGTGTAACAAATGTTTTTTCTGCTAATGGAGAGTTTTTATTTACCATTAATTTCAGTTTTGCTTCAAATAAATTATGATAAACTAAGCGATCATTGTTTTTCAGTAAATGTTTTATAAATGGTAACACACCTATATCACTTCGTTCTTCCAAAATATCTTCAATAATATCTTGTCCTGGCTTTTGAAAAATCTCGATATTGATTTTAGGATAGTCATCTCTGATCGCTGAAATTGGGTTTAAAAGGACTGCAAAAAACCCTGGTGTGGTAGATATTTTTAACTTTCCATTCACATTATTATTAATAATTTGTACTTTTTCGATAAGTTCTTGATATTTTATAAAAATCTCTTTCACATTCGTAATAATTTCTTCTCCATCACTCGTTAGAACTGCACGATTACCTCTTTTACGCTCGAACAATTTTATATTAAATTTCTTTTCGATACTAATAATCGATTGACTAATGGCAGACTGACTCACAAAAAGATTTTGTGAAGCAATCGAAAAGGAACCTGTTTTGGCGACTTCGATAAGATATACTAATTTTTCGATATTCATCTTCTTCTCCTTCTATCAACGTTATTAGTATACTACAAACTATATTTTTCTATATTAGGTACTTTAATACTTTACAAAATGTTTGGTATAAATTTAAAAAGCCTGTTCTCGAGTATTGAGAACAGGCTTACATCGTGAAGACAAAGTTCTAAAAATATATTTTTTCAGGGTTTACTATTCTCTAGATTGTGCTGATATAATTTCACCTATACTTATTAGTTCTTAGCTCCATTCGTTAAAAAAATGAGTAACCTAAACAACTCTGAAGCTGTTTAGGTTACCAGTTAAATTAATTTAAACCTAATTCTGCGATAATGCTGTCTAACGTTTGACCTTTATAAGTTTTCTTAGCTTTTGGATTTGCATTTGGATTTGTTGGGTTACCCATTCCAAAGTAGTAGTAAACATATGCCAAGTCATTTACATCTGTTGTGCCGTCAAAGTTGATGTCTGTACTACGGTTGTTTGTTCCCCAATATTTTTGCATTTCAATTGCATCCATGATATCGATTACGTTGTCTTTGTTTACGTCGCCACCAACTGCTGTTGAAACATCAGCGCCAATGTAAAAATACTTTCCATAATCTTCACCATCTAGATTTCCGTATGCACCATGGAAATTAGTGTACGTATTAAAATGTCCAGGAACATCAAACACAATTGACATATCATCATGAGTAACAGGTAATCCAGTTACATAATATTGACCGTTCTTAGCCATTGTTCCATCGTATGTTTTGCCATCTTTATCTTGAACGTAAGCCTTAATTCCCATTGTTGTGTAATCTCTAGTAGGACTGTCATTGAATTTTCCATTAGCTGTTAATAAGCCTTGAGCATAAACATATCCACCTAAAGCAGCGAACTTCGGTAAAATAACGATTCCCGAGAAAGTTCCCCAAGGACTTGTTACTGTTCCGTTAACATTTGTAATCTTAGTAGATGCAAGATTTAAAGAAGATCCTGATACAGGTTTTTTCATATCCGGAATCTTAACTGTTACATCAACCATTTGAATGTCACCTGATACATCTTGAGAACCATCAAACGTAACTGTCGCATTTACTGTAACGACCGGACCATTTACAGTTTGTGTCGTAGTTGTTGTTGTAGATAAAGTTCCACCTAAAGCCTTAGCAGCAGGATTTAACTTAACACTTTCAATGCTTGTATCAAGTGAATTAGCAGTAAACGTGTAAAGAGCTGTTTTTACATTTTTTACATTATTAGCAGTTAACGTATTTGTTCTTGTATCTCCAACATGTGCAACCATTTGGTTATATCGAGTTGGTCCGTGTGGTTCACCGTATACATATGAGTAATCATCTTGAACAAGGTAGTACGTCTTTTGAGCATTCGCATTAGTTGCTTGGTCGCCACCAACAAAGAACACCTGCGTAATTGGTCCATTTACTGCAATTCTGTCTGAAGCATTTCCGTTTTCATCTGTTTTTAGCGTTCCAGTGATTTTATTGCTGTTCCAAGAATAAGGGATTCCGTTTGTACCTTGATTAATGTTAATACCAGCTGCTTTCATTTGATCAACCATTTGGTCATGGATAGAAGCAGTTACAGGTATTGAAGTTTCACCTTTCTTGAATTCAACGAAAGGACTTCCTTCTTTTTCCCCTTGTACTTGCACATTAAACTTATCAGGAGAAGTATTATCAATGAATAAATCTTGTGCATTAACAAATTCTTTACCAGCATCATTCACGCCAATAATTTTTAGTTTGTAATGACCTTCTCTTGGTAAAGTTGCCACTTTCTTAATAGATTGGTGAGTGCTATCTGTGTATGGATAGATGAATCCGTTGAACGGTACAAAGTTGTATGTTTTACCTTCTTCGTAATACATTCCGTCGAATGAGTTTGCCATACCTAAATCTTCACCAGTTTTTGCATCTGTAAGAACTGAGTAAACATATCTCATATGAGAATTTAACGTTAGTGTTGCACTCAAAATTGGGCTAATAATCGGACTTGTTAATGCAGTACGGTCATTCGTGATTGAGTTACGAGAAAGAGTAAAGTCTTTAATTCCTTCTTCAACATAATGAACTCCGAATGGAATGCGATATGTTTCAGATGGATCATCTTGGTTTGTATAAGTAACATATCCTTCGTAAATACCTTTTTCAGCTGTCGTTGGAATTGCAAGGTCTACTTTTCTTGTCACATTGCTATTTACAGGAACCTTAACAGTATTGTCTGTATTAACTGTTACTCCATTCTTTTCTGCATCCTTTGAGCCTCTTACGTTTGTTTGATAAGAGACTTTTACATCAAACGTTTTAGAATTAGAACCATTGTTCTCAAATGTTAAAGAACGAGATTCAACTAAATCCTTACCAGTGAAAGGTACATTACCAAAGCTTAGAGCGCTTGTAATTTCTTTGATATCATTTGTTTCTCCATTAGCAACAAATGGTGTTGTATCTTTTACCTTGATTTCAACTGAAGTGTGTAATGCTTGCATTGGATCAACTCGACCTGCACCTACTTCGTATACAGAGTAAGGCTTGCTTAATGGATCAGCTGTATTCATTAGAAGCGCTTTGATATCTTCTGGTTGTAAGTTAGGATTAGCTCCTTTTAATAACGCTGCAACACCTGCTACAAACGGAGTTGCCATTGATGTACCTGACATATGGTCATATGCATATTTATAGTCAGTTGGATCATTCGGACTATGCACAAATCCTGGAACAGTTGATAGTACGCTTACACCTGGAGCCGTAACTTCTGGTTTGATATCATACGTTACTCGAGAAGGTCCACGTGAACTGAACGCTGCTAACTCATCACCTTTTGTTGTGATTTGAGCTAAGTCGCTAAAAGTAAATTCTGTTTTACCGCTTAAGATTTTAGATTGTAATGCAAGACCATCAGCATTTGTTAAGTTAAATGCAGGGATAAAGTCTGTACCTTCTGCTAAATAGAATGGCATATAACCATTTGTGTCATTGTTGTAGATCAGGATTGCCGCTGCACCTTTTAATTTAGCTTGTAAGATTTTATCATTGATTGTAGTTGAACCACGAGCAACTAGAACTACTTTGCCAGTAACATTTAAGTTAGTATAGTTGTAAGATGCACCAAATCCAGGAATACGTACAATTTGATATGTCTTATTTGCTAATGATGCAATGTTGTCATCGAATCCTCTTGCTAATAACTGCATATCGAAATTTACAGTATCATCATGACCTTTCATTGTTGGAATCGCTGTTGGGACATCACTTGCACCTACTGTTAATGCTAAAGCTGCATTACCAGGATTTCCTACAGTGTACATTTTGTCTCCAGCGTTACCTGCAGCAACGATAGATGTTACACCACTTAATACAGCATAGTTAAGTGCCATACTTTGAGGTGTTAACGGATCATTGTAAGCTGCACCTAAAGATAGATTGATTACATCCATACCATCTTGAACAGCTTTATCAATACCAGCAATAATTGCATCGAATGTACCGCCACCACCTGGGCCAAGTACACGATAAGAATAGATATCAGCATCAGGAGCAATACCTAAAGTTGAAAGATCGCTATTTGCTTTTCCTCGACCAGCAATTGTACCTGCTACGTGAGTACCGTGTTCAGTATAGTAAGGTTCTGCTCCACCATTGATCAGTGGTTTACCAGCTTTTACCCAATCAGCATAAGTTGTTTCCATTGGATCGTTGTCATTATCAACAAAGTCATAACCGCCTTTGTAAGCATCTTTTAAATCAGGGTGGTTGTAGTCAATCCCTGTATCAAGGATACCGACTTTAACGCCTTTACCAGTAAAACCTTCTTTGTGAAGTTGGTCTATTTTAAGGTAAGAACGCTCAGCTGCCATTCCATGTGTACTTCCTTCAGTATTAAGTGGTTCTGTCTTAGGCTCATCTAACTGTACAGTTTGGTTACTATAGATTGCTTTAACAGCTCCAGATTGAACTAACGCTTGTAGTTTGTTTGCAGGAACTTGTAATGTAACACCGTTGAATGCAGTTTTAAATTCACGTTTCACTTGGTATGTTCCGTCTGATTTTGATGTAAATGCATTTTCTAAATCAGTTTTAAATGTTGCATGGTCGTTGTCTACATCGCTTTGTGCTTTTGAAGAAGATAGGGCTTGTCCATTTACAGCCGCTTCAAGCATAGCGACTTTCTTTGGTTTGTTGTTAAACTCAACGATAACTGATACAGTTTCTGAACTATCTAAGTCCACGTCATCCGTTAAATGAAGTCCTCGTGCATTGAACTTGTCAATGTTCTTAAGAGCTTGACGTTGTTCTGCAGTTAGATTCAATTTGCTTTCTACATTAGATTTAAGGTTTTCTAAAGCACTATCTAATTTAGTTGGGCCTTGTGCAAATACATTGAGCATTTGAGTTTGTGAAAATACGAAACTAGCAGTTAGTGCGCCTACTAGCAGTTTGCTTGTTTGCTTTTTCTTCATTCTCTAGTTCTCCTCATCCATTGTTGTTTTTGTATTGTTTGTTTTTACTACTCTAAGCCTCTGTTGCTGTGTCTTTTAATCAACCCACAACTTTCCGTCAAAAGCTTTATTTCCAAAGCTAATTACTCCATTATTTTCTTTTTTCTTTTTTGTTAAATAATTGTTGGGCGCATTGTATGGATCAACTCGTTCCGCACCAACTTCGAACACGCTGTAAGTTTTGCTTAAAGGATCAGCTGTATTCATTAAGATTGCTTTTACAACTTCTGGTTGTAAATCTGGTTTTGCTTGTAATAGTAATGCTGAGATAATTGCAACATTTGCTGTTCCCATTAATGTACCTGAAATTCTTTCATACACATATTTATAATCTGATGGATTATTATGGTTATGTACAAATCCTGGTACAGTCGATATTACACTTACTCCAGGTCCACGAGAACTAAAATCTGCTAAGATATCGCCTGGTAGCTTCGTATTGCCCCCTCTTTGAATTAGGACAACCTTACCGCATTTTTTACAATTTTTTTCTTTAAATACTTCTTCCCCATTTATCCAGTTATCCTGAAAACAAAATATAATATTCTGATAGAATTCGATCAGGTCCCATTACAAGATGCGCTCTAGATACGGATAATTTATCAAATTTCGACCCTATTCGAACTCCTTCCCCATTTGTTATATACAGTATACATAATCAGAATATTCTAATGAAATTCGAAATATTAATAACTAAATAAGAAATTCTTATATTATAAAAATCTCATGGAAATTCTTATATACTTTTGAATATCTTTCCATAAATAATCTTCTTAACAATCTGTATTCCAGCTGTTATCACTGGAGATTTATATATTATGAACATGTCTAATAAAGATGAACTATCCCTATTAATCAAGGGTCGCTTTCGTTTAAAAGACATGAGTATAGTGTATAGACTAAAAGTGAATCATAAGAGAATATATCTTTTGATGAAATCAAATAAAATACAAGCTAAGATAAGCAAAAAAAAATGGAACTAATTTGGACGTAAAGAAATATTTGTCTTTTCAAGTAACTATTTAAATAGAGAATTTTCAGCTAAACGTACAAATAAAAAATGGGTAACAGATATTATCTACTTACTTTTTATGGGATGAAAATCTATAGTTTATTGCTTATAAAACAAGTGAATGAAATTATCTAAAGCTTGTAGCTAATAATTTAAAAGAAGCTATAATAAATAGGGATGTAAACAGATCGTGCAAGAAATGAAGAAGTTAGGAAGAAATGTGAACGAAGATGAATTCCGGACTATGTACGAGGAACCGACAAAGAGATTAAACGTAAAGTAAAATTGACTTTTCATTTAAAAGAAATCCTCTTTAGAAATAAAGGGGATTTTTTAGGTTAAAAAAGGACATTTACGATGCTAGTGAAAATTGGTTAGAATATATTGATTTTAGGATTGAAAATAGGATTGTTAAGGAGTCGGCATTATCTCAATATCTGTTTTAAAAAAATAATCCTGATCTAAAATTTGACGAAATTATAAGAGTATTTTTTTACCCTAGCATAATAAGCTATATATAAGCCTTTCTCAAGTTTTAAAATGAAGCCCCTAGTCTTCCGTTGTTTTGGAAACTTAGGGCTTATTCCATTATAACTTGGAATAATTTTACTATTTTTTAACATACTAATTTTCTTAGACCTTACCAATGAGGTCTATACGGGCCTATACACAGCAATTGCCATTGAAGCTCCTATAGCTTTATGCGAATCACAATAGTTTTTAATAATAGTTTAAATATTGTATAATTACGTTAATACTAAAATTTATCTTTGCTAAAAAGCTCACCCTGTGCCCTGGAACCAATTAGATTCCAGGGTAATTTTATTTTGGTATTACTGAACACTTTGTTCCAATTGTGACATTTTTAACGATGATTTCAGGAATTGAATCTATTTGATCACTTAGAAAATTAATATGGGTTAAATTTGTTTTTAACAATAAACGTTTATACCAAAAATATTCAGAAAACGGGCCGCATTAGAAGTAAATAATATCCAATTGACAGATTCAGCTGTCATTTTATACACTAAATAGCCTAATAATTGAAACTAACAACTTCAAATTAATTATAATATTTTCGACTGTGGAAATAATATCCATAATTAAATATATAGAATAATAATGTTAAAGGATGAACTTCTTATGATTTATATTTATAATGATTATGGTGGAACACATACTACTTCATTGGCTGCCGCATACCAAAAACAATTACCTCAATCTGAAAGAACATTAACTACAGACGAAATATTAAATGTAAAATATTTTAATCAACTAACGAACAAGGATTTTGGAAAACTCATTTTTCATGGAAACGATGAAGATGGTAACTCAGTTTATACCATTGGTAGGAAAAGAAATAAACTTCTTGTTCCTGCATTAAAGGAAATGACCTTACTTTTACAAAGTAAGGTTCATTTTGATGAAAAAATAGTTTTCTCTAATACCTCTCCAACTGTCCCACTTGTTATGTCATTTGGAGGTTTTTTCTCGAGGGGATTAAAAATTGATTTTATAGGTGTACCTTTATTAGTAAAAGGTGCTAAACAATGCTGTGATAATATTTACAGATTAGTTGAACACACGAAACATATAGGTCATACCTCTTTTAATGAAAACGTGATTATTCTAGATAATGAAATATTTAAGTAAATACTTAATAACAATCTGAGTTATTAAAAATGGAAGGCTATTTGGCATGCCTATTTTTAGTATAACATGTATTTTACAAGATTTTTAATGATAAATATTGACAACTATTAGCTGGTTTAGTTGAACAAGAAAGACTTCATTTCTCTATGAATATTGCTCAAATTTAGTTTACATAAAAACGTTTAAAAGACTTGAAAAATGGACCTTCATATTTGAAGATCCATCTCTCTACCTATAGAATTACTGGAATGTTCTATAAGCTAACTTGTGTAATCTGACATATTGAGATAGCTAATCTAGCTGTTGTAGTTGGGTCAATAGCTAAAGTACCAATGACAATACCTAACCCTGTCCCTTCCACAAAAAAACCTGTAGCAATTGAACCATTGTCAACTCTAATGTTCACTGAAGATCCAATTAGTGTATCCAGCAATTCTCTTAATGGTCTTTCAACGCAATCACATTCACAGCCAGAATCGACAGGAGGGAGTAAATTAATAGTCGGTCCAGGTGGTAAAAACCCAACCCCAATAATTTTCGGTATACCGACAAAGAAAGTTGTGACTCCATCTGTCACTGTAACTATTGAATCATTCACTGAAGTGATTGTTACGAATATTAGAAGAGGTTGTTGATTTGGTTCATCTGCTATAGTTTCTAAAAGCACTGATGTACCAATAAGTTGTTGTAAAACGTTTTGCATAGTCGAAACACAGCAATCACATAAACACCCCTCAACTATACCAGTTGCTCCTGTTGCTCCCGCTGGGCCTGTCGCTCCGTCTGCTCCTGTTGCTCCTGCTGGGCCTGTTGCTCCTGCTGCTCCGTCTGCTCCTGTTGCTCCTGCTGGGCCTGTTGCTCCTGCTGCTCCGTCTGCTCCGTCTGCTCCTGTTGCTCCCGCTGGACCTGTCGCTCCTGCTGGGCCTGTTGCTCCAACTGGGCCTGTTGCTCCTGCTGGGCCTGTCGCTCCG
>NZ_JBHVPN010000013.1:0-30742 GCF_042887255.1 Gottfriedia sp. NPDC057948 | reverse complement strand
ACCTGTCGCTCCTGCTGGGCCTGTTGCTCCAACTGGGCCTGTTGCTCCTGCTGGGCCTGTCGCTCCGTCTGCTCCTGTTGCTCCCGCTGGACCTGTTGCTCCTGCTGGGCCTGTTGCTCCAACTGGGCCTGTTGCTCCTGCTGGGCCTGTCGCTCCGTCTGCTCCTGTTGCTCCCGCTGGACCTGTTGCGCCACTTTTCCCTCTTTTTCCTCTCTCTCCTTCTTCTCCTTCTTTACCTCTTTGTCCTCTAGGTCCCATTGGCCCCGTTGGCCCCGTTGGTCCTGTAGGAACTATATATCTAGACATTAAAAAATGCACCCCTATTTGTGTTAATTAAGATACATACCAATATATGAAAGATATTAGCATCAGATTGTGTTTGTCCCCAAACTTAATAGTTGTAATTTTAAATTGTCGATATTCAGAGAAAAGGCTATGGTTTTTCAATAAAACAAGCCAATTTCTTATACAACAAAACTGCCATTTTGTTCAATAAAAAACGAGCCAATTTTATGACTCGTTATCTTCAACATACGCATGCGTTAGCCATCCATGAATCCTCAGATTCACAACAGTGAATGGAAGTTTATACCGTACTCCCATGGTAGTTTAATAAGAATTACTTATTCTTCAGCTTTTTTGATATACGTGACTCGACAAAAACAAACCCAATTGAGACCCCGAAAGCTGTGGAAAATGCAGTCAAAATGTTTAAATCGTGTTTTAGAAAATGGTTAACAATTAAATTGCTAATGAATAAACCCAAAAAGAGAAAAAAAGAACTACGTATATATCGTTTCACAATTGTTTACCACCTAAAAATATTAGTTGTTAATACAAATGAAGTATACAACAAAGATTAAAATACTTCCTGCTTATGGAACTAAACTGCCATTTAGTTTAAGTGCAGTCTTTCACAATGTCATATATACTAACATGCTTTATTTCAAGTATTCATTTTTTTTTCATGTCTTACATCACAATTCAAACTGTTGATTCTTCAATATATGGCAAGGTAACGACATGAAAAGATTGAACGCATTTGAATTGGAAGAAACGCACTAGCCATCACTAATGCGTCTCTATATTTATTAATAGTAGAAATCTTCCACTGTACTAGTGTCTTCTTGAGATCCTTCTTCATAAACAATCTCTAAACTATCTGGAACGGTATCAAATCGTAATTCATTATCTCGATTGTAAATCTCAACATCTTCTATTTTATTCTGCTCTGAAACGAATTGCTTCTGGGTCATTCGCCATGCTTTTAATAATAATTCTCTACCAGCAGCACTATTACTTGTTCCATTTGTAATATATTCATGTATTTCCTTATCTTCCTGATTAGAAATAAAGAGGGTAATCTGAATTCTTTCTGTCTCTTGTTTTTTTCTCCCGCGTTTTCCCATTATACTTGCACCAAATCACTAAATTTTTTCACAGCCATATTATACATCCCAACTACATTACCAAATATTGGTGGCGCAAACTTAATACCGTCATGTGTCCATATCTGTGGTGTTATAATTTCTGTGTTCTTGTAATGATTTTTAATAAAAGGAGCGATTATTTCAGCTGGCCCTCCAACAACTTTTACTTTATCTTCTTTTTTCCATTTCTTAGACGTATCACCGATAATTCCTCTTGCTATTGCAAATGGGTTCGCTTCTCCATACTTACTCGTTAACATTCCATAGTCTGTTGTAAAGCTTTCTATATCTACAATTCTACCTCTAAGAATGCTGATTAAATTCACTGTCCCGCTTCCGACATCGATAATTCGAACAAGATCAGAGGTATAAGGTATTGCCTGGAATGCAGCAGCTCCTTCAGCTGCTACAATTACATCTTTTATCGTAAATTTCTTTAAGAGTCCATTAACTATTAGTTCATGTGTTCTAATTAATGCCTTTTTAATATCAGTCGCTTCTTCTTTCGTTAATGTATCATATGGATTTCCTACTGCTAAATACAATTCTTTTTCATTTGTATTACGATGGATGGCAAGTAGAATTCTCATCGTGGCATCAAAGTGATTTTTAGAACCGCCATACATATGACTACCGAACTCGGATTCTATTTTTGCTAATGTTCCTCCGAATCCCTTCATGCCCTGATATTCCCATTCCATGTCATCTGATCCGTGTTGTTCTTGTTGTGGTCTTTTGTGCCAATCGGATATAGCCGAACAAAACTTATCTAACTTACTACCATAACAAACCTTTACTTCGTTATTCCCAGCATCAATCGCAATAATTTGATTTAATCCATTAAAAGATGCAGTCATTTTAATATTCCTCCTCAGGATCCAGTTTATAAATCAATTCTTTTATTACTTTACCTAATCCAGATTCTTGGATATCTATCACAAAAGCAGATACAAGATACCCTATTAATTTCTCAACTGTATATTCATGTTCATGTATAATCTCAAGATCAGACAATGTAACTTCTAAACTATAAATATCATCATATTTAAATACGATTCTAGTACTCTGCAAGTTCGAAAAATAGGAATTTGGTAAACTATGAATCTTTGAAACTTCATTTTCTTGAATCCCTGAAATTTCAATAGAATGGTCCATATTTAAAATTCTTCTATATATTTCTTTTTTATTTGCTGTAGTGGTGATTTCTTCAATAAAATCTTGAACTAAAAATTCAATTAATTTATTAATAAACAATATTGCTCCAGTTTTCTGCCTAAATTCTCTGCATATAGTTGTTAAACGAGTAAGGTGCACTGATGGTATTTCAATATCAAGTGGAACACCTAATAATTTGTTCATGCTCCTAAAAAATGATTTTCCTTTACGATTACAACGATCATAATACAATAAATCAGCTTCGCTATAAGATTTTGGTATCATTTAAACGCCCCTTATATACAAAATGTTATTAAAAATATTTGTAGCTGCCTTTCGTTTGTTCATCATCCATTCTCCGGCATATCTACCTAGTGTCTCATTATCTTGTTTGCTTAGTTTCACATGAACCATGTAGTCAGTTACAGAGTATCTAAATTGCTGATAGTCATATCCTCTTCTAAACATTACATAAAATGCATTTGATACAAGTTCAGTCATACTAATATTTAATGCACTTGCTTTCTTAAATAAGTAATTGTAATTTGCTTCTGACACATAAATTTTCACATCCGTTTTTTTATCTGAACGAGTTTTCTTATTGGATCTTCTTTTTTTGTAGTTTTCATGATTAAAAATCGGATTAAGATTCATCCCCTCTCTCCTTCCTATTAATCTTTTAAAAATTTGCTCTTATTCCTGGGTCGGTCGGTTTTTTCTCTTAGAAATACCTCTCCCCTGCTAAATTCTGAGTAATGTTAAGTAATAATAAGTAATAATAAGTAATTGTGAGTAAAAATTAGTAATTCTTACTCTTTGCTAAAATGTATTAGTTAAGGAGCTTGTCTTATTCCGATTCGTAAGACTTTTTTTTATATTTTTGTACGGTTAACGAGTTCACAGCAATAAAAAAAGCACTTACTCCGTTGGTTTAACGGAAAGTAAGTGCTGAATTGGTGGTTGCCCTAATGCAATCCAGATTCTGATAAAGTTTTCTAAGCTTGGTAATCCCCCATTAAATAAGGCAGATACCGTACTTTTAGGTATTCCTGATTGGTCTACTACTTCTTTTTGTTTCTTTCTTTGCTTTTTTAAGATGTCAATGTACTTTGCTTCAATAATTAAGTCTTCTGTTTTTATAAGTGGCGATGGTTCAATTGCTGTCCATTGTAAATACATTTTTAAAGCTCCTAAAACCACATCATTTAATGTGGCCTCATATTCTTCCCCAATGAGATCGTTCTTCAAATTATAATAACCTATATGTTTGTTAAACTCCTTCATCATATCATCTGGTATATTAATGGTGACTTCCATGAATAATAACCTCCTTTTCTGTAAAGAATGAAAAATAAAAAGGTGAATTAGTATGATATATAAACTAAAAGAAAAAGAATTAGAAGAACGTATTCGCGAAACAATTGAAGAGGGAAGAAAGAAATAATTTGAGAGTATAAGAGTATAATCAAAAGCGTATCGAATTTAATGGATATTTAAATCTATTCATACGGTGCGCTTTTCATTTTAAAGATTTTGATTTTTTTTGTAATAAATTAAACCAGTTGCAGTAACCGGATTACTGTACATTTTTTATATCGACTTTTTCCAAACTCTCTCAAATTACTACTATTCGCTACCAAATTTTCACTTTCCTTTATTGAGTATTTTACTTGCCCTATATGTATAAATTTATTTATTGTTAATGAATGAAGCCCTTCACTTCTTTACGGTCTGAAAGTATTATTTTTCATTTGTAAACTCATATCAAAATCATACTTCATCTTTACTTTCTCTATCTCTATCCTGAATTTCTATCTATGAATTTTTATAAATCTGTTTATTTTAATTTTTATGACTTTGTTATTTAGATGTTTAATAATCAAACGTTTGTTTAAAAAGTATTTGTGACACAAATATGACCGATCTTCTCCGAATATATTTTTTAAAAATGGCTGTGTCAGCAGCCATATCGCAGGCTCGATGCCTGCTTTATCCAAAGAAAAGCGTATGCTTTTCTACCATGCGTAAAAATCATCCCCAGAATCGCTCTTCAGCTTATAAATTACTACTCAAATTTAATAAACAAAAGGGAGAAACATCCCCCTTTCTTTACATCTTCCCATGTTCTTTCAAGCTGTAATGATTTCCTTTATAACTAACAATGATATGGTCTAGTACTTCAATTCCGATGATTTTCCCGGCTTCGACAAGTCGTTTTGTGACTTCTATGTCTTCCCTACTCGGTGTGCTATCGCCGCTTGGGTGCTGATGACTGACTATTATAGAAGCTGCATTGTTTAAAATGGCGCATTTCATAACATCTCTTGGATGGACGACACTTGCGTTTAAACTTCCGACATGTGCCTTATGTAGTCCTACCACTTCATTTTTTGTATTCAGCATTAGTACAAGAAATACTTCTCTGTCTTCGTCTGCGATGAAAGAAGCCGCTAAATTTTGTGCTTCCTGTGGTGATGTAATTCGACCAAAGGCAAATGTTTCTGATACTTCCCTAATTTCTTGCTTAATTCGCACCACTTCAAAGATTGACGTTAATTCCATTTAAAACACTCCTTTTCCCTTGCTTTTTTGTTTTTTTCATCATTTTTTCTTTTGCCTGACGAAACGACTATGTCCCCAAAAGGGGATTATTTTTCCCCTTTTGCAAGGAGAACGAAAAACACGCATAGGCAATCGGTCAAGGGAAATAGCACAAAAAGTTTTTTGATGTTGCGAAAGCGTCGTTAATCAAAAAAGTTTTTTGCCCCTTGATCGATTGACTAGCCGACTTTCTTTCCTGCCGGAAAGGTTCGGGTGTCCTACCGGTGAGGAAAGTTAGTCGGCTTGTGCTGTTTTACGATTCGGAAGGCAAATGGGAAAAATCAACAATAAAAGCAGCCGTTTTTTCGGCTGCTCTCCTTTTTGTCTATTATTCTTTTAATCATTTAATCTTTGGAATTTCTTACTTTTCGGCTCGTTCGGGACGGCGGCTTGTCGTAAATGGAACAGGAACCTACGGAATGTAGGCGTAAGCCGTACAGTCTGTGGTTATCGATCCGTTTAGTGCCGAAGCGACACGTACGGAAATGACAGAAAGGATGCTTTTTCCTTACTGATCAGTCCGTAGTGCTGCCGTCCAAAGTACGCTCGGTATGTATTTAACCTAGATGTTTTAAAAAATAGTTTAATTGTTTCTTGAAACTTAGTTAGGTAAATTTAAACAGTATTCAAAATGGAAAAATGAAGTATCTAGTAACCAAAGACATCTTATAGTAAAATTAGCCTAGAAATTTAGGGTCCTACAAAAAAGTTGGCACCCGGAAACATTGGGGGATAATATAGTTGAATATGATAAAAGGCGAGTGGAGAAATATTTTCAGCCATCGCAAAACTGGATTAACATTGATAGCCATTCTTTTTGTACCGTTGCTCTATAGCAGCATTTTTCTATCCGCTTTTCGAAATCCTTATTCTAAAACGAGGAACCTTCCAATTGCAGTAGTAAATGAAGATCTGGGATCAACATTTGCTGGACAGAAATTGCAGTTGGGAAAAGACTTGGTTCATGATTTGAAACAGAACCACTCGTTTAAATGGACATTTACCAATCGTAAAGAAGCGTTTAAAGGATTAAAAAATGAAGATTATTACATGGTAGTCGAAATTCCAAATGATTTCTCTCAAAATGGTTCTACCTTGTTAGATGAACATCCTAGTAAAATGGGATTGAGATATTACACAAATCCAGGGAAAAACTATACTGCATCAACGATAGCAACCTCCGGAATGAGTAAAATCAATGAGAAAATCTCAAATTCTATCACAAAACAATATGTAGTCACATTATTTAATCGTATAAATAAAGTAAGCGATAATTTACAAAAAGCAAGTAATGGAGCTAATAAAATAGACCAGGCTGCATACAAAATTACAAATGCTTCAAAAACTCTACAAGACTATTTGCAGAGATTTGCTGCTGGTACCGTCTTATTGAAAGACGGCACGCAAAGAATTTACAATGGAACTCAGGAGTTTCAAACGGAAATTGGCCATCTGTCTAACGGCGTACAAACACTTAATAGTGGTATGGATCATTTAGATAATGGCTTGGGTGTTCTAAACAAGACTGGTGAAAATCTTGCTAAAGGTTCTAAAGAATTAGAACAAGGAGCTAATGATCTGAAAAGCAACTTACAGCAGGCATACCAAGGTACAATTAGATTTCAAGAAAAAATTGACCCACTATTGATCGCATTGGAGGGTGTAAATGAAAAACAGCCTGAAATGATTAGCCAACTGAACTCTTTACAACAAAATCTACAAGCTCAGAACCAACTAATAAATGAACAAAAAGAGCTGATCATTAAAAGCAAAAGTCTTTCAGAGCAAGAGAAACAACAGTTGCTTTCGAATTTGGATCATTTCATGTCTCCTTTCACTGCTGGAGCGCCCGTTGATATAGATCAAGGAATCACTGAATTCAAGTCTATGCTGTTAACCGTTTCACAAGGTTCACAGCAAGTTCAGAGTCAACTTGATCAGTTTATAGAAGGACAACGATCGATGTATGAAGGCACTAAAAAATTGGCAGAAGGGCAACATACCTTTAGTTCAAATCTGGGGACATTTAACAAAATGTTAGCCGAAGCACATAATGGTGCTAACAAATTAACGGATGGAACAAGTTCTGTTTCCGACAGTATTCTAAAAATGGACCATGCAAGCAATCAATATGCAAAAGGGATTGAAAAGCTTAACTCTAGTGCCAATCAATTAAGTGAAGGCTCTCAAAAACTTGCAGATGGTTCCGCGTCATTATATAAGGGAGCTTCCCATCTATCTGACGGAACAGGTCAATTACATTCTTCCTTACAATCCGGTGCTATAAAAACGAATGAACTAAAATTGAATGATAAAAATTACGACATGTTATCTAATCCAACAAAGTTGGAATCTCACAAAATCAGTGAGGTAAATGATTATGGAGCCGGCTTAATTCCTTATATTTTGGCGATAGGCTTGATGGCTAGTGCATTATTTTTCTCTTCTACCTATCAACTTAAGGAGACAACTTTAGAACCATCATCCGGGGCTTCTTGGTTTCTCAGTAAGCACAGTGTAGTTATTATGGTTGGGTTGGTTCAATCAATTCTAGCAGTAAGTATACTTATCCAAGGCATGGGCCTAGATGTTAAACATGCATGGGGCTTATATCTTTTTACCATTTTGACGAGTCTTACTTTCCTATCTTTGGTGCAAATGCTCTGTACCATATTTGGAAAAATCGGACAGATTCTTGGATTCATTATACTCTTATTACAAATTGGCGGCAGCTCAGGTATTTTCCCTATAGCTTTAGCACCCCCATTTTATCAACATATCCATGCGTTCCTTCCAATGACATACGCGATAAAAGGATTTAGGGATCTTATCTCGATTGGAAATGGTCTGCATGATGTTTGGAACCAAGCACTAATTTTAGCTTTGTTTGGATTAGTATTTAATGCTAGTACTTTCTTATTTTTTGTTCTTCAATTAAAAAATAAGAAAAGCATCCCAGCCACTTAAGTAAACCTTATATATATGAAAATGAATTAGCCCATTATTTCTTTATATAGGGGTCCTATCAACTAAAAGCTCTTATCTTACTAGTCATAACGAATGACTTTACAGTGTTCAATGTAAGGTCATTCGTTTTTTTGATTCTTTGAATCCTAGTTAACTATATTAGGTTTTATAGTATTTATAGTAAACACTATACAAAGCTAGTTTACATAATGGATTTTATCTTTACTTTAAAATGTAATAATTAACATTAATTTGGGCAAACTACTCAAGATACGAAATGTATCACTTTTAATACCTTGATACGTTACTGAAAAAACTCCTAGCCGACGATAGGAGTTTTTTCTCTTTTTGAAGCTGTATATGATATAGAGATCTAGTTTACATAAATACGCTTATCGGCAATTAAAAAAGACCCTTTTAGAAGAGCCTTTTTTTAAATTAACTAGGTAATTTATTAATACAGTGTTGTGAAATTATGGCTGTATTAGTATTTTTTTATTATTAATAACTTCATAGATACTTAAATTTTTTGCTGCTTTAAAATCAGCATAATACCATAATTTTAAATTATTGTATGTAACAATAGTAGCATCTGTATTTCCAACTATTATTTTATCTGCTTCAGGATTGGCGATAGTACCAAAATATAAATAGGGTTTTTTATCAGATGAAATTACAAAATTTTTTTCTTTTCCAGTTGAACGTAGTGAAATACCATTAACTTGTTTCCACTTATGATTATTTTTTTCTAAATATGCTATATGAAATAAGGATGTTTCTTTATCAAAATAAATAGAAATTTTACCTTGATGTACCGTTGTTTCGTATATATTATCCTTTAAATTAGAATTTGAAGAACAACTAGATAACATTAATAAAAAAAATAAAATAATGAATAGTTTTTTCAAAAATACTTCAGCTCCTATTATCGTTTTTTAGAGAGATAAAGATTTTAGATTACGAATATAAATGAAATGGGTAATTTTTAATTTTTTATATTGCTAAAAAATTTTAGGGGGGATTTTATTGAAGTTAGTTAAAATATTATTTTCTTTAATAGTTACACTCTCTTTTATTATTTACCTATAACTGTACAAAAGGGAATAGCAGAAACTGTTGATAAAACCGAAAAGAATGAACTAATGCTAGATCAGTTAGGGTTTACTAAGGAAGAAATAAAGAATTTAAAAAAACCAAATGAATTTGCAGATACAGAGTATAATTTTTCACATCAAGAAGTTAAAGATTTAAAATTAAAGAAAAAAGATATTATTCATTTAATTAATTTAGGGTTTACCAAAGAAAATATTGAGCACATAACATTAGAAGACTGGCTACATTTTAAAAATAAAGATGCTGAATTAGTGACTGTTAATACTTCCTATGCTTTAAGAAATGAAGAAACTGGGGATTTTATACCTACTACAAAAGAAGTTTTTGAACAACAAAAAGCGAAAAAAGAAAATACTGGTGAAGTTTCTACTCTTGCACTTTGTGACCCTAATGTTGGATGTACTGCACATAATTCAGGTAGTTCAATAAAGTTAACCGTTACAGTTGTTCGATCTGGTACGATTTATGCAATTAATTCTAGTTTTGAGTGGTCTTCTAACCCAGCTAATCTCTATAGAGATCTATTAAGTAGTGGTTACCATGATTATTTAACAATGGATTTCAGTTCTATTTATGGTAACTATGAAACTGATTATTATGATTTAAATACTAATACATTGAAACATACTACAAATACAGCATTGGGTGGGAAGAATGCTTCAAGCACAACTGGTTATACCCAATATATTGATTTACATTCTAACAGTTACCAACTTTCTACGGGACAATGGGTTACATCAAAATATCACGGTGGTTATACTTATGGAGAGTTTTACTGGAGTTCTGGTACAAGTGCATCAGCCTTTACATATTATACACATGTAAAGACTTCTTGGAACACATCATGGACTCTTAGCTATCCTTGGTCAGTTGGGGTAACTATAGATCAAACTACACAAGATCAAGTAATACCTGATGCTTCTGTTAGTTTCACTAAATAAATATTGTAATAAGTAATATACAATTCTTGGTTTTGTTATATTAAGGTTTTTAAAATAACTATGTAATTTTTACATAGTTATTTTTTGTATATTTGAACATCGTATACAGTTCTAGTTTACATAATGGACCTTATCGGCAATAACAAAAGGAACTTCCTTTAAGGAAGTTCCTTTTGTTATTGCTTCTTATTAAACTACCATGGGGGTTGCATAAGAAGGCATTTTCTATTGCAAATATTGATGATATATTCGTAAATCTTTTTAATCGGTAAAATAATGTGATTATTATTTTTAACATTATTTATTTGCAGATAGAAAAAGAGTAGCTCTTACAGATGGTAAGGCTACTTTCAATTTTAATTAATTTTATTATTCTCTATTAGCTACTCCGATAAATGTCTTTTTATTTAAAGAGACATATGCTGTAATATCGCCAAGAAGAGAATTTCCATCTACTTTAAAGGTAACCGCATATACTTTTTTATTAATGTATTTTTCATCAAATAGTCCATATTTCTTTTCAAGCTTAGTCTTTTTGACGGTTGCTTCCTTCCAATCTTCTGTAACTTCATTTTGTTGATCAACACTTAAACTTTCCCATGCAAATTTTTTAATGGAGGAATAATCATCATTATTATTAGCACTTATTGCATTTACACTAATAACTAACAAAATGATAAATAAGGCACAAACTGAAATAACTTTCCAAAGTTTACTCATATTACCCTCCCTATATTTTAAACTTTCTAAGAACGAGAAGATTAAATTAATCTTAAACATAAGATACTATATATTTTTGAATTGGTACACTTACTTTATTTTTGATTTAAACTCTTCTAAATTAAAAGTATCATTTTCTTCCCAATCATTTTCGATATTCTTCATACGTGAAACTTTTCCTGAATCTATTATGAATTTCCCTTGATAAGCCCCTAATGGAATATAGCCGCCTGTTAATTGAGGACCATTAAATTTATCTAAAAACAAATAAACTCTCTGACCATTAGTTAAAGTATCTACATTATTTAATTTTAGTTTAGTTTCTTTTAATTTTTTACCATTTTTTGAATTAGGTGAGAATGTGCCACCCGTTTCAATTACTTTGATCTGACCTTTTAAATCACCCTTTATACTATTTAAAATTTCAACAGTAGATATAGTAAAAGGTAGTTCTTCATAAACAATCGTTTCTTGAGAAAGTACCTTGCCTTCAACAATTAACTTTGAAGACTCTTTTAATTCTTTTAGGTTACTATATGAATCTCTTAGTTCTGCCGTCATTACAATAGACTTAGATTTACTGACTTTGGATTCTTCCTTATTTATATTATATTCATTAAAGGCCCATCCAGCAGATGTCCCTATTACAATTATGAATGACAGTAAAAGTTTATTCATAGTCTCACTCCTTTTAATATAAATTTTTAACACCATTAATATCATCAGATTCTACACTAGTGGTAGTTCTAGTACGATCTTTGTACATAATTGCATTTAAACTGGATGAATGTGCTAACCCAAGAGCATGACCAAATTCATGTTTTGCTGTAGCAGCAATTTTTATGTATAAAGCATACAAATCTAGTTTACATAATCATTCTTAACAGAAGTTGTAAAAAGGCCCACCCCTTGTGTACCAAGGGGTGGGCAATTCCGTTTTTTCTCACGATATACAGGTTTTTATACATCGTTGATCTAACAGGATTTTGGGGTACTCTTCTATCATAACATTTTCGTCATCTTTGTATAAAACCCTGCAATAATTTTTATTTGATAGTTTTATAGTTATTCTAGTTTCAATATAGAGATTAGGAGACACTTCTATCAAAAGAACTTCTCCTTGGCGTACAGACCGTGGTTATCGGTCCATTTAATACTGAAGCGACACATACGGAATTGACAGTAAGGTGATCTATTCCTTACTGATCAGTCCGTCGTGCTGCCACTAAAATAAGATTTTGATAAATATAATTTAGTAGAATGTTGATGTACTAGATATTTAGGTTACGCAGTATTCTTCATGTTTATACTTCCTTTTAGGCATTTTCAAAATTAGCAAAAATAAAGTGATAAAATTTCTATACCCATACAAATAGTAACAAAGTTCAACCGAAACAACTTGTAGAATGGAACAAGGTAAAATTATTGTCTTTAAAAGCATTTGAGGAGACTATTTGCAACGAAAGAATATAGTATAAATGATATGTTGTCATCTTTACTTTTAAAGTGTTGAAGTATTAAACAAATTTTTAATATAAAATTTAGCTATATCTAATTTAACTAAACTGACATCTATTGCAAGAAGAGGCAATAGAGATTACTTAATTAATTGTAAATGCATAGAACTTAGATATAATCTATACCGCTGGTTCTCATTTAAGAGCCAGCTTTCTATTTAAGTGTTTATATAGATTGATCTTATTAACCACTAATAGTACAAAGTCACCTAAAAATAGCTATCTTCTTGATATAACCATATCTGCTATTACCGATGATTGGTTTTTTTTGATATCCTTTAAAATAGCCTGTCATAGACGTTTCAACTGAATTTGGTTTACCGCTAGCTTTCATCAGAACCGAATACGTACCCTGTGTATTATGATATTCAATTGTGTTTGAGCCACTTGACGGGTTATCAGTTATATAAGTATTCCCATCAGCATCTTTCACAGTAACCTTGGCACCAAAATCGTTCGTAATATTCGCAAAACTTCCGCTAAGCAAGTTGCTCTGAAGCTTTCTGCAAACAAACCGCCTATTTGAAAATATAAAAAAAGGCTCTATTGAAAACTGGAGCCTTTTTGTCTAAAGCCTTTATTCTCTTTAAGTTTCCCTTGAAATAGGAGAATTAGTAATAAACTAAGCGGAATAATAATTTGAAGTGGTATGTGTAGTAAATAAGGAGCTAGTTTGCCAACTTCATTATGTAGTTCAAAAAAACTAGAAGCTAACCATGCTGTACTAGTAACAATAATAATTGCAATTGGATAGACTAACTGTTCATCTTTCTTTATATTAAATAAATCAGCAGCTCCAGATACTGCGCAATAAAAATAGATCACAATTTTTATATAATAACCACATACTGTAATCACTACAATAAAAGTATCCATTCTTTGGATAAACTCAGAAACATTGATATAACTAACTGATGTAAGAAGTGGAAAGATTGTTCTATTTGCTGCTGAAACACCTAAGATTGCTATATTCAATATCGCAAATAAAGTTAATGTAACCCCTGAAATTAAAAATGCGGGTATACCTACCTTTATTGCTGTCTCTCGTTTATTTAAAAATGGCATGATCATAGTAAATGCAAATATTTCACCAAATGGATTTGTGACTGTAATTGGAAAAGCTCCTTTTAGGACAGGTTTCCATCCATTTTCTAAAACTGGTCTTAAATTATTAATATCTATTAAATTAGAAATGATTTCGAGTCCTATAAAAAGAATAACTATAAGTACTGTTATCATAAAAATAAATTCGTTTGCACGGGCGAATGTTTCAAATCCTTTATAAAGTGCATAAATGGCTAAGATCATCATTAATATGACTATTGAAATTAGAGATGAAGAAGAATAAAGAGTAATTCTTAGTAAAGCTGCACTTTCACGTAAATGAAGTGCTGACATATAAATAAAATACAAAAGATAAACTAATGCTATTAGTTTCCCTACATATTTGCATACGGATTTGAATGGAAATTCGCTTCTGCAACAAAGTATTAATACCTATCAATCAAACCACTTTAGAGCTCAAAACAAGATTAATGGGATAACTCCAACTAGTGTAATGAAATCCGAATTTAATAATCCTCAGCACATAAGAGCCGGTAGTGATTTATTAAAAAATAGTAGTCTAAATTTATACAAGCGTATATAACGTAAAAGCAGGAAATCATTATTGATTTCCTGCTTTTACATTACACCTATTACTGTATGGCTATTTCTAGATACGATATAAATGACAAAGCACCCTTTTGGCTTATTCATAAGAAGTCCTTTCGTATATCTGACTTTTCTTTCACATTAAATACAATCTATAATCTGGTAATTTTTATGAGCTATAACTGTTCTGTTCCCTTCAAACTGCTTTTCCGTTTGATTATCGATTATATTTACAATAACAGAATTTTCATTGACCTTTTCAACGATCCCTTTAATTCCCTTCTTAAAAAATACATGTTCCCCCAATTCAGCTATCTTTCTTGTCTTGAATTTCATCTTTATCTCCCCAATCTTATACATGATTTTTCTTAGATTTACTACCGTTGTTAACGTTCGATATTTCCCACAAATATGGAAACGCTTACAACTTTATGTAGACAAACATTTTGATTCGCACTAGTGTAGCTAGATCCTTATGGAGTCAATATCGGTCTTTTTTATGATTCATACTTTAAACTTAAAAAATAACCTAATGGATTTTTTCCTTCTTCGTTTCACGTGATGAAGAATGATTAAGTAGTAAGGAAATTAATTCTAATACTTTCAAACTAAGTTTTTTACTATATTACCAAAATTATGGATATAAATATAGTATTTATATTGAATTATAAAATTTTAGGCGTTTGAAAGAACTAATTTAGTTAAATTGATTTAAATAGGTATCTTCTTGGAAGAACTGAGTTGGGAGTTTATTTTCAATATCAGGATAAATAGAAAAAGAACATTATCTTAATTAATGGCAGTAAAAACCCTATATCCATAATTGGATATAGGGTTTTTGAGGTTAGGGTTCCTATTCTTAGGAAACTTATGAATGCTAAATAGGATGTGATTACAGGATTGCGACTGTAATAATAGTATTAGCAAATATTTTTTTTATATTCAAAAAGGCATGATCATGAAGGTGTATTGACTGTTTCATTAGCTGAGTATATTGATAATAAAATATTTAATGACTTATTGAAAGAGTGTCCGCTCTAGTGGCGTATGCGTATGTATTAAACAATATTTTAATTGAATATGTAAATGAAGTGAACATGGCACTAAAAACAATCAATAAAATCATTCAAGAACTATCAGCTGGACTAATATATTTTGAATACAAAATAGTATCCTTTATTGGGTACTTTTCTTTCTAATAAAAAATTGAAGCTCCTATACTCTCTGTCACAAACAGTACGTAACATGGAGCTTCAAAAAAAACGAAAGAGGAAATTATAGACCCCTTTGGATAGATCTATAATCATAATATTAAACCATAATAAAAATTATATACATACACGAAATTTGCTTACATAGAGTATCAATTCACTAAAGTTATTTAGATTGATGAGGAAGTCACTTTATCTTTAAAGTCTGAATACTAAGTCATCGTATAGATTAATATATAATTAATTTATACATATAATCATTTTTATCGTCATAATTTACATCTAACTTTTTATTGATTTTATATTCCATCAATTAATCTCGTTTTCCTACTTTTCAAAAAAATATTTCATATATTTTATCATATATGACAAAATATAATACAAAAACAATATAAACATATATCACATTTTTAAATTCATCACTATTTATATCATATTATTATATTTTAGGTACCATTCTCAAACAACATACTTATCTTAAGCTATTCCTTACGCCTTTATGGTTTAGGACTTGAACCTTATAGATTGTGTTCATACTGGGTACACATAGAAAAAGAGAAGTCGATAAACGACTTCTCTTCATTTCACGATTATTGTAATCCTAATTGAGTTAATACATCATCTAATGTAACGCCTTTATAAGCAGTTTTTGCTTTTGGCGCATTTGAAACAGTAGGATTTTTTAATCCAAAGTTTTTAACAATATAATCCATATCCTTTTTATCTACTACTTTATCAAAATTAAAATCGGCAGTTGCTTTATTAGTACCCCAATATGTTTGTACTGCCAATGCATCTAGAATATCGATTACATTATCTTTGTTTACATCTCCTGCTGATGCGGTTGGTAAATTAAAGGCTAATCTTTTTCCTACTATTTCACCACGTACATTATTGGATAATACAACTTGTTTGTTCATAGTGAAATGACCTGGTACATCAACAGTTAAGGTATAAGGTGTTACGTCAGCTTTTAGACCTTCAATGATATATTGACCACCCTTGTTTAAACTTGACGGAGATGCAGTTGATTTACCGTCATAAGAAGTAACCGTTACATTCGCCCCGACTTTACTTAGATCAATTGAATAAATAGATTGACCTGACGCATCTTTTGCTCCTTCAACTTGTACTGTCCCATCTAATCTTGAATACGTTGGTTTATATTTGATACTTTCCATGTAAGAGTAGACATTTTTAGTCTCTACATTTGATTGATCAATCGTAGAAGCTGTCATTGTAAACCAATTGAAAGCAGATCCTCCATAAAGTCCATCCGTAAACTTTTTAGCCGTTTTAAGGTCAAAATTAAATAATTGTAAGTCTTCTGGTAATGTTTTGTCACCTAAATAAGTGAAGGTAATTGTATAGTTCGTATTAGACGGACTTGTTTGAACAGTTGCTATAGAAACTTGCGCATCACCATACTGCTTCACTGCATCATTTACTACTACATTCTCAATTGAAGCTAGGTTTGGATCAACTGGTATTGTAATTTTAGATGTTTTTAAGTTTTTAACATTATTTGAACGAACACTATAATTTACTGTGTCTCCATTTGATACGATTTGTTTATTTGCCTTTAAATAGTAATAAGGTAAATTGTGATCCACAAAAACAACTCTTAACATATTAAAAGCATTTCCTATAGTGTTTCTTGCATAATCCATTCCATAAAACTGTACTTGTAAAGGTGCAGCTTGTTTTCTAACGACAAGTTTATCAGTGTAATTTCCATTTTTATCTGTATAAATTGGTGCTTTTGGCCATGGACCATTATAAAACGTAACAACTGAATTGTTTGATTGATCAACTGGGAAACCTAGTTTATTTGCTTCCTCTGTTTCAGGATCATTTAAGTTAATGTTAAAATCATATAAGAATTGTCCATTTGAATCAAATTGACTATCATTAGTTTCAATTACTTTTTGGTCTAATGAATCAAAGCTAGAAGTCATAGTTGGTGCACCTAAATCGTAAATAAAATCAGAAGACTTTGTGAATGATTTACCTTGTTCATTTGTTCCAACCAACTTTATTTTATAGCGTCCTGGTTGTGCAAATTCTGGTAGATAGCTAATCGGATTATTAGAGTCACCAGTAAATGGATAATATGTTCCCGTAAATCCTTTTGTAACATAATAAGTTTGATTTTCGTTCAGTACGATTGGACTCAACGTGCCTAATAATCCTAGGTCTTCACCTGTAGTCGCATCTTGTAAAACAACTTCTAATGTTTTCATATGTGATTTTAATGAGAATGAATACGATTCGAATGGCCAAGCATTTTCCGGCCATGCTGTATCAGTTGAAAACATTGGTAAGGCGTCAACTGAATTAATGCCTTCATTTATTACACGTCCACCAAACGGAATTTGATAAGTTTCTGATGGATCCCCCGTATTTGTGAAAGTAATATAACCTTCATATGTTCCTTTTTCTGCTGTTTTTGGAATGTTTAAGTTAAACTTAATCGATTTATGACTAGTTCCATTTAATTTAACATTTGAAGGACCTGATAGAGTTACATTGTTTTGCACTGCGTCTTTAGAACCTCTTAATCCAGTTTGGAATTTTACATCTATATTAAATGTTTTTTCTTTCTCACTGCGGTTCTTTAATGTAACAGTTCGTGAATCAGCAATATCTTGATCATCAAATCCAAAAGATCCAAAGCTCATTCCACCTGTTAATTCTTTAATTGATTCTTGTTTTCCATTTATGATTGTCGGTGTTTGATCTTCTACTTCTAATTCTACATTTGAATGAATAGCCTCGTATGCATCTACTCGGCCACTTCCTGCTTCAAATACACTATACGCTTTTGATAGTGGGTCTGCTGTATTCATTAAGATTGATTTGATATCTTCTGGTTTTAAATCTTTATTTGATTGTAGTAATAGAGCAGATACACCAGCTACATAAGGTGTTGCCATTGAAGTTCCAGATAATCTTTCATATGCATAGTTATAGTCTTCTGGTTTTGATCCATCAACGGTTTTATCGTTTACATAGAAAGGAACTGTTGAAAGAATTGATACACCAGGTGCAGTTACTTCAGGTTTAATATCATAGTTCACTCGAGTTGGACCTCTAGAACTAAATGACGCTAATTCATCTGAAGCAGTTTTTAGTTTTGTGAAATCACCAAATGTGAAGTCTGTTTTACCAGCTTTGATTGCAGCTAAAATTGTATTACCATCGTCATTTGAAACAGAGAATGCAGGAATCGCATCAATTGATTCACCAAGGAATGATTGTATTGCACCTTCTGCTTTATTTGCTTCATCGTTATACATTAACACGCCAGCTGCGCCTTTTGCTTTAGCATTTTTGACTTTGTCTATTAATGTAATCGAACCACGTTTAATAAACGCAATCTTACCAGTTAAATCCTTGCCATTAAAGTCAGCTGGCTTAGCTAGTCCAACATCAACAAGCTGATAAGTTTTTCCTTTTAAACTTGTTAAATCATCTTTATAGTTTCTTGCTAATTGTCTTACTGAGTAATTTTTACCATCTTGTACACCTGCGTATTGATAGATATCAAGTGCGATAGATGATGCACCAACTGTTAAAGCTAATGCTGCAGTACCAGGTGAACCAACCGTGTACATTTGATCCCCGCTATTACCCGCTGCAACAACAGTCGTTACACCACTTAGTACTGCATTGTTTACCGCAATTGAAGTCGCATATAGTGGGTCATTTAACGTTGCACCTAATGACATATTAATAACATCCATACCATCTTTTACAGCTCTGTCAATTCCGGCAAGAATTGCATCAGTTGTCCCGCTACCGTACGGACCAAGTACTTTGTAAGAATAAATATCAGATTCTGGAGCCGCACCAACAGTTTTATATTCACTATTCGCTTTCCCACGACCGCCAATGATTCCCGCTACATGTGTACCATGCTCAGTATAGTACGCACTGCCACTCACAATTTCTGCTTTGCCAGATTTTTTCCAATCTGCGTACGTTGTCTCCATCGGATCATTATCATTGTTTACGAAATCATATCCACCTTTATATGCATCTTTTAAATCTGGATGGTTATAGTCAATCCCTGTATCTAAGATTCCTATTTTAATTCCTTTTCCAGTCAATCCTTCTGCATGTAATCGATCTAAAGCGTCATAAGGTGTATAGTTTCCAACATTCGCTTCATCTGCTTTTAACTGATCATTTTCCTTAGGGGGATCAATTGAAAATGTATTGTTACTCCAAACTGTTTTTACTGCTTTTGATTTTAATAGGTTTTTAATTTGGTTCGCTGGTAGACTCATTGAAACACCATTAAAGGCATTCTTATATGAACGATTAATCGTATAATCTACTTTTTTAGTTTTGCCACCTTCTAATACTTGACCAACATCTTCAGCAAATGTCTCATGATCTTGATCGACTAAGTTTGCTGCTTCTTCTTCAGTTAAAGATTTACCTTCTACGCTTGCTTCAATTTGAGCAACTTTTGCAGGCTTATTTGCAAACTCAACAATGACACTAGTTTGTTCTGTTGAGTTTAAATTAATATCTGAAGAAATTTGAAGACCCGATTCTTCATTTGTCGAAAGCTGTTCAAGTGCTGCTCTTTGCTCTGTCGTTAAATTCGCTAGAATATCTTCAACATTTTTAGGACTTGCTGCTTTTGTACTATGTGTTACTTGTCCAAGTGAGCTCAGAATGAAACCCGATGTTAAAGCTAAAACGGTAAAGCTTTTTAAATACTTTTTCTCTGTCTGTTTCCCCATTTCTCTTCCTCCTAGATAGTTTACGACAAGGTAGATTTCTACATTGAAGACCAAAATTATTCTTACTTTGACAAAACTCTGGTTCATTTTCCAAAAATAAACAAACAATTTGTCTATTTATTAACTTCATTATTGAGAATTTTCACTCATTTTTCAATTGGGTTATAATTCCCCTTTGAAATGGGGATTAGCGTGTAAATCGAACAAAATTCGACGAATTTCTCGTCATTTTTTGTCTAATGTTTATAAACATTCGCATTCGTTATAAATTTTGATGTTTTGTAAAAAATTTCTTTTCTTGGTTTTAAAAAAAGTCTTTAGACAACGAATACTCGTTATCTAAAGACTTTTAATTTAACACTCGTTTCATCAATTTAAAGTTTTGCTCTACTTCAAAAGCTTTTTCATAATCTTTTTGCTCGACATAGTGTTTATATAAACTCTTTCCATATTGTTCAAAAAATGAAGTATTATTCGTAGCTATAAGTTGTGGAACGACTACTTCAGCTAAAAATTGATAATATTCACTTTGATTTTTTTTACTTTTTAATGCTAATAGTTTATATAGATTGAAATAGATTGGACAGACATTTTCAGCTAACTTCGTACCAATTTCTATTTTTTCTAAAATCTTTGCTTTACTTAATAACCTTCCATCTAAACATGCTTCAGTAAAATGATATAATCGTCTTACAAATTTTATTGACGATTTATCAGTTAGTAAAAATGCTTTTTCATAATAACTAACAGCTTGTTCATATTTCCCTTTTTTATAAAACTCTTCTCCTAGATGGAATAGAATATTTATTTTACTCTCTTGGGAACCTAAAAACATACAATTATGTATTAAATTCTTATAGTTATCAACTAAAGCTAAAAAATCCATTTCACTTTCACAATCCAATTGCATCAACATTAATAATTGAGCGTTAACTGCATTCAAATAATTAGATGTTTTATTAAAAAATTGAAGTGCTTTTTCAGCAAATTTAAATGCGGAGACCTTTGCTTTTGCATGATGATACGCTAGGGCTAAGTGATAGTAATACTCTTCATTATTATACTCTGCTATGTTAATTTGTTTTAAAAGATTCACTGCATTTTGACACTCTTCACCTTCAATTGTCCTAAAAGTATTAATACAATAAATTCCTTTAATGTGGAGAAAAAGGTTTTTTTCATAACTTGATAATGCTTGAAACTCTTTTTCTACGTATTCAATTATATTCTTAGCTTCCTTTAACATATGTTTGTGAAGATAATATCTCCCAGTTAAAAGCAAGTAGTTTGCTACATGTTTCGAGTCCATAATAAACGGATTTTGATCTAAGGCTAGTTTTATTCCTTCAATTTGTACTGTTCTTTGTGTAATGATTGCCTGATTCCAATCATTTAGTTGCTTTTCAATCAGATAGAAAGATTCAATTTCTTTATTTATATCAATTTCTAACTTTTTGGCAAACTTGTATATAATTTCTGGAGATAATGTAACATTTCCACTTTCAAACCTACTAATATATGCTTTACCACAAATACCTTCACCCAATTTAGATTGACTAATCCCTTTTTTCTCTCGATGAAATTTGATGATTTCCCCTACTGACATGTGTTTAGTAACCTCCCTCTTATAGACGATGTTCAAATTGAACAATAACGTTACGTTTATTTAGAAATTTTTCTGAATTTAAGAAAGCGCTTAATAAATCGAACGATTTGATTCAACATCTGTACATATTATTTTTGTCATTTACATGTTCTCGATTGAAAATTTAGAATTATACTATTTTATTAAGGCCCATTCTATAATTGCAAAATGATCAAGTAAATTTACATTTTTTAAATATAACTTCACGATTTGTGAAGTAAAAAGTAAAAACTGAAACAAAAATACTATTTTAAAAAAGTTCTTTTCGTGTACGAAAGCATAAAGGTGGTCAATTTAATGCATTTAGAAAAACTAGAAATTTTTAGTGGAAGTGGCTAAAACAGGGACGATTTCAATCTAGAGAAAGAGCTAGGAATTAAAGAAAATACAACTGAGCGTACAATCGATACTGTTAAAAAGAATCAAGTAGACATTGGATTATCTGTCTTTATGAAGGAATTTCAAAAGAATTAGAGGGGTTTAATTGCGAAGTAACGGTTCTTGCATAATCCATTCCATAAAACTGAACATGTAAAGAGACTTATCTAGCGTAAATAACACTCGCCAATTGGGAACTTTAGAACGATGACAGAGGCGCAGATGCACTTATACTTAATTACTAAAATTTGCAGCGTCGAGTCCCCTTCGTCGCTGCAAATTAATAATTTCTTAAATGTAAAAAGTGTAGGGAAAATATTCCCTACACTTTTTTTATATCCTTATTGCTGTACTGTAACTGTTTGTGGCTTGGTTGTTACTTTAAATCCATCTCTACTAGTTACATCCGCATATATTGTATACGCACCATTTGGAACATCTACTTCTGGAGTCCATTTTAAGTGGATTTCATTTTTATTTGCTACGTCAAACGAATCAACTACTTGACCGTTAGCATCTTTCACATAAATTTTCCAATTTACATCATTACTTGCAAATCCACTGATTCCTGCAGGAGTTTTTGCATTTACATTTTTGTATGGATAGACATTAAAATTGCTAACAAGCATTCCTACAGTAATATAAGAAGGATCACCCCAAACTGTGTAACTGTGGTTATGTGCATAGTCTGCTCCTAATACTACTACGCCTTTTGGCTCTTCGTTTACTAGAGTAGATTTTGCACCTTGTGGTAATGACTTATATTTTCCATTATACCAAATGATTGCTCCGTTATAACCACTTCCACTATCAGTTGCATTGAACGAGATTTCATATTGGCCATCTTTAGGCGTTACTTTAATATCAGATACCACAGGAGCAACTGAGTCAATATGAAATGGAAGTTTGACAATTTGTGGCTTCGCATCTTTATAATCAAGTACCGTTTTGATGACATAGTTATAAACGCCATCATTCACTAATTGTCCATTTTGATCCTTCAAATCCCAACCGTATCCAGTATACAAATAGTCACGGTATGACATAATATTTTTACGGAATTTCCAAGGCTGACCAGAACCAGTGTATTCACTAAAGTCACCTAAATATTGAATTAAATTACCTTTTTGGTCTTCTACATACATTTCTGCCTTCTCTAGGTTACGTAGTACAGTAAATGATGGATACACTTCTTTCAATGGAGTGTTTGGAGACATTACGATACGATCCATATTAAATCTTCCTGTGTATGGATCATAGCCTAATGGGAATACGCCTTCTGCTCCAATTTCATCATTCCAAAGCGTTGTATAACCTAAGAATGCATCTTTATCAAATGCTGCGGGATCAATGTTTTGTGGCTGATCCCATTCGCCATAATATCCCATGTAAGGAACTGATAACGGTACTGCTGAATCACTATTATTTCCAGAAGGAACTAGACGTACGTATCCCTCAACAAAAGAACCGTCTTTTAAGCTTGATGGAAGTTGAATCTGAACATCAAGATTTTTTTCTTGACCCGGTTTAATTTTTAATGTCTTTCCTTCTGTGCTTGTTACTGTTTCACCATTTACAGTTGCCGTAGCACCTTGGATACGCTCACTTTTTAATGTTAAATATTCTTTTGAATCTAATTTCCCATCATTGTCTAGGTCAAATTCCTTTGTTTCTCTGCCATCTGTAAATACATCTACATACACTTGATACTCTAAATCCTTAACATTCAGATTTTGAAGCGCTTCTGCATTTAATTTGAAGTGTATGTTATCAGTTTTAATCTCTTTTAACGCTACCGCTCCTGCTTGCTCTAAAGGAGTATCTTTTCTTGTAACGACAACAGGTGTTTTAATCGCATTTTGAATTTGCATTAAACCTGATCCTTGAACACGTGGTGAATATGGCACTTCATTATTTGTACGTGGATCTTGTACTAGTTTAGCAGTGTTCATTAAAGCAATTTTCGCTTTTAACGCTGTATCTTCTGAATGTTGTAAGCCTTTTTCATAAAGCGATTGTAATACTAAAGCCGAACCACCAGCAACATGTGGAGTTGCCATTGATGTACCGCTCATAACTTCATATCCATTGTTTGGTACAGTAGAGTAAATATTACCTCCTGGTGCAGATAGTTCAGGTTTAAAGTCTAATGTGTGTGGCGCACCATATGATGAGAAGTATGACATTTTGTTCTTATTTGGATTATCAACATATACCCCTTTAGACGGCTTCATTTTTACAATATACCCGCTTTTTAACTTCGAAATTAATGCATCACCGTTCGCTTTACTTGTCGTAGCTGCTTGTGGAAATGTTGAGAGATTACTCCAATAAACTCTCGGGTAATCAATATCCTCATTTGCAGGGACAAGGAGAATCGCTTTTGCGTTCTTCTTTTTCGCTTCAGTTTGAATATAAGTGTAAGTACCATACTTTACATTTGGTTTTGCTACGACAATTTTACCTGTTAAATCAGGAAGATTTTTAAAATCGGCTGTTCTACCTTCTCCAACATATACCATTTGATATGATTCTAATGGTGATAATACTTTTGACAGGTTAAAGTTATATTGTGTTTGATCTTGATATGGGAGCTGCATTCCATTTTCTTCTTGTAGCGTACTCATATGTATACTTGTATTTTCATATGAAGCAACAGAAATAGCATAAGGGCTTACTCCAGGCTCGCCAACTGTTCCAATATCTGGATTTTCAGCATATGGCTTTAAAGAAGATTGTAGCAAATTATTTTGTGTACTATAAGCAGAGTTTCCTCCTGCTACCACTACAAGTGTACCTTGTTCAGTCGCTTCACGAATCGCTTTTTGAACTGGATCATCGACCTCACTAACAAATCCTGAATCAGTACCTAAACTCATATTAATGACATCTGCTCCCATTGTTACCGCATGTTCAATTCCAGCAATAATATCGTCTTCATACGCCCCATTTGCTTTATCAGAGAATACTTTCTCTGCTAATAGCTGAACGCCTGGAGCAATACCTTGCACACCATCATTTGATTCATCACCGTTTGCACCAACTGTACCTGCTACGTGCATACCATGCGAATTCCCTGCACTGTGTGGAATTACGTCTGTATCGTGATCTGCCCAGTCATATCCAGTTGGAACTTTATCACTATACCAAACATCAGGGGCACTCGTTTGATCAAGCTTACTTTGAATAGTTTCTTTCGTCCACTTTTCTTTTGATTTACCTTTTTCAGTGATTGTCATGTCTTTATGTGTATAGTCAATACCTGTATCGACAATTGCTACTAACAATCCTTCACCTTGGTATCCATAACTTTGCCATACCTTTTGAGCTTGTACTAATTCTTTACTTGCACCCATTGTAGGTTGGAACTTTCTTGCGATATGTACATTCGTAACGCCTGGCGTTGCTTCAATATCCTTTAGGTTACGATATTCAGTTTCCATACTAAAACCATTAAAGCCTTCATAGAAACGTTGGTTAATTTTAGGAACTGATCTTTCCTTCGAAATTTGTGAGATTACTTGATCTTGCTTTTGTCTATAACGAGTTCTTTTAGTTTGACTAGAAGTATCTGTAGTTGTAGGTTCCTCAACTTCAACAATTACACGTACCTTATCATTTTGTTGATAAGCTTGAGCATTTTTTAAATCTTTATAGCCAAATGGATCTACAGCATCTTCCGCAGTTTGCTTCTGATCTTCATCAAAAATCTTTTGACCCTGTTTTACAATTTCATCTACACTTGGAGCTGGAACTTGATTTTCATCTGTTCCTTCTGCAAATCCAGTCGATGAAAATAACATTGTTGCTAACGTCGTTGTTGCAAGTACTTTGTAAGGAAAACTTCTTCTGCTCATTCTTGATTCTCCATCCCTTCTAGATTAAGACAAAAAAATAATTCTATTAATCTATTAATTACTAATAGCAAAATAGAATACTAGATTTATTATAATTGGATTAATTACACTAACCTATTGGGTTATCTGTCGGGACTTTCAAACTATCTAATTAATAAGACTGTTAATTTTCTTTGTAATAAAACAGATGAAATAGTCAATTTTAGTCGAATATTTTTTTAATGTACGTATTAAGTTTATAAACTTATCAAATTCTGGCAGTACCTTATATATAAACTAGTTAAAAAATTATTTGAGAATCACACTGCTTAAACAGTTCCCAAAAGTTCGTTTAGGGATTACTCTAAATGAACAAATTTCTAAAAAAAAACGCCTCAAGGCGACCTCGTTTGCTTTTAGATACATTTTGATCGTTTTCTACCTGTGTTACTTTAATAGATATACAAGATGCAAATAAGTATATTTCACATTCTTAAGAAGTAAACCTCGTAGTCCTTATAAATAAAAAATGGCCTTCATTACATATGAAAAGGTCATTTTTTTGATTAAACTTAATTTCCTGTTTAAGTGCTTTAACAAACAATTTGGTTTTGATGTAGAAAGGTGATCAAATAATTTTACAAAATCGTTACTTTCTATCTCTAATTCTTCATTAAAAATAACTTTTTGCGTGTTTATGAGCATAGAAAAATAGGCCTCAGGTACACCTGAACCTTGTATATTGTCGGCATAAGAACTATCCGACTAACTTAACATCATCAATCTTCCGGCCTTGGTCTTTTACATAAATCAATGATAATTTCTCATTTTTAAAAAGGCATCCATTAAGATTGATTCAAACAAGGCCATAAATGAACTTAAAAGAATAATAAATGCAGAATGACAATGGAACCCAGTTGTAGTAACATATACATTTCCAGTTGTAATTAATCGAATAAAGAAATAAATAGCGACAAACCAATAAAAGTATGCATTAATAGCGATTAATCTTTTCAAGATTATGCTCCTTTTAATATTTACCATCAAGGATTGAGTACTTTATTTTTATTTTGGGTATTATTTTTATTAAATATTTCCCTTACTATTAAATATTTATTCAAGGTGGCTTTAGCTCTTTATATACTTATCTGTTAAGCAGTGATACTTTCAAGAGTCTGGAGTTTTTGATTCATCCCTCGTTTTTACTGTCTCTCCAACTGTCTCCTTTTCATTTTTCACCATCTAATAACTTTGCCTTGAACATCTCAACAAGTACCTCAAGTAGTTATCTGTGTATCTTTCTTGAAGAGTTCATCTTGCAATTCCTTGATTTGAATCTCCTTACTTATAAGGTCTTGCACCATTAAAGTGAATGTATCTTCCATAGTAAAGGTTTTCATCTAAATCTAACCTCTAAACTGTTTTTTCAAAATACTAATATTATAAAACCTTCTAAATATTTCAGAATAGCCTGTAAAATTTCTTAACAAAAAATCGAATAAAGTTATAAGTATTTCTTATATCACTAACTTCTTTAACGCCTTTTGTTTAGGTAAAAAATTTCCCAATCATAATCAATATTTTCCTTATTATATCAATTAGACATTGAGGGAAAAATTATCATAACTGAAAAAATAATTTATGTCACAGTTATGGAGAAAAACATGCCAAATAAAAAAGATGATAAACAATTAACAATTAATGAAAAATGGGAAAAAGACGGAATTCCGAAGGTAACAAAAGCAACTAAAGAAGACCTTGCAATAATAGCTTGGTATGAAGAACAAAAAAAGAAAGGTAATAAGAAATGACTTGGTCATGAAAAAGTCTTGAGTTTGATTGTAAAGTGAATATGAATAAACTAGTATTTGAAGTAACGCGTCAATATGGAATTGTGATCCAATAGGCGAAGAATAACATGCGAGATGCCATGACTAAAATATTGTATAAAGGCTCTGTAGAATACCAGAAAAGTAAGGGTGAATGGTATGTAGCAAAAATAATTTGGGCAGACTCTACTAACCTTTAATTTTTCTAATCATTATAAACACTCTCCTTGATTATCAATATTTTTGGGACGCTTATCATGACACAAAATAAAACAAGCAACGTGTTAATGTGCAATGAACAATGAAAGTAAAAAAGCGGACCGTAAATGGTCCACTTTCTTTTCTATCATTAAGTAGTTATTTATCAATTATTTTACGTTTCACACTTGTTGTATTTCCAGCACGATCTTGAAAGCTATAAATTAATGTGTAAGTATCTTTTTCTTTGTATTAACAACACCTGTTATTTTGATTAGTTTTGTGTGTCACTATCTACATTACCGAAGGTACTTTTATGGAGCTCCGCTTTCTTATAAAACGTGTTTTACATGGGCGATAGAAAACAATATAAGTACCTCTTCCCTCGAGAGGGATGACAAAATCTCACCCTCCCGTGGCTTGAATAATTACCATATTCCGAACTAATTCAGACGAACCTTCTCCATTAGTTTCATAAAAAAGAGATCACTTTTGACAATCTCATTGTGTAACTAAAGCATCCGTTTTTCCCGAAGACATTTCAATTGAAGACCATTAACGAATTATATTGGATTCAGTTCCTACCGCAATGACAAACTGTCCCGTACTTAATGCGATTTGGCATAAATCTTTTAAATCATCAACAAATTCTCTTACTTTCCGATCATCTCGTTCATCTTCTGTATGCGTATGGAGTAACTTTTCAGAGACCTGGATTAATGTATTTATTTCTTGAACGTTGTATTTCTTTTTCGAATAGCTCCCTAATTGAAGCAGCAAATTAACATGTTGATCATCCATTGGTGATTCACGACGAGAACGATAGTATTCCATCACACTGATATGATGGCGCGGATTGTCTTCCAATAGAATATATTCATCCGATTTAGACAATTCTTGAAACGTATTGGCCACAAAGAAATAAACTCCTATCGGGTCACAACCTTGTGCGCTTCTTAAATGGTGCTCGCACACCTTTGCTTTTCTCCAAAGCGCTTTATAGTTTATAATGTCGGTTTTACATTTTTCACATTCGTGATATGCGCTGATTAACGCTTTTTTCGCTTCAATTTCCTTAGGGGTTTGCCTATTAATAATTCTTTTTTCACTATACATAATGTAATACTTGTTAAAATTTCTTCTTGATTCGGCTAAACCAGAATTGCCATTTGGATCCACATCTTCAAAACGATCAAAACTATCACCAAACGGCAAATCTTCCCAATTGCAAAGCATACAGATATCGCAAGCAGCACGCTCCACTAATGTTGGGTAACCACAGCAAGGACAAATTCCACGATTCATGTTACACCCTCCTCATCATTTCACTCATCATTTCATCTACTTCTCTTGGACTGATTCGATCTAAACTACACTAAAGACCACTCTCTTTTTTTAAAGGACTGGGACTATTTGTAGTGTAATTGCATTTTAGAGCTACTATATAAACTGGGAAAACACGTTACTCGTATCAATTTTCACTTATTAAAACTAACAATCTTTTAAACTAATAAAAAAGTGCAAGAAATTTTTACATCCCTACACTTTTCTTAATTGATTAATTATTTTTGTGATGCAGTTATAGTTTTTGGACTTGTCGTAACTTTAAAGCCTTGTTTACTAATCACTTCTACTGATACTGTATTCGTACCATTAGGTTGGTATTATAAAAGGTTTCCTTTTTTGACACATATTAAGCTTTTACTTTTGAGGAAGATTCATATAAATCTACTGCTTCATTTACTGTGAATCTTTTATGAACGATGGAATGTATCGCTTGGATCATTGCAAGAGGATGCTGAGATTGCCAAATATTTCTTCCCATATCCACCCCAGCTGCACCTTGCTCCATAGCATTATACGTAATTTCTAGTGCTTCACGAATTGTATCAAATTTTGGGCCACCTGCAATAACTATAGGAACCGGGCACTTACTCGTTACCTGTTCAAAGTCGTCGCAGTAATAAGTCTTAACAATATCGGTACCCATTTCAGCAAGAACTCTTGAAGCTAATGCTAAGAACCTGGCATCCCGTTTTTCAAGCTCTTTTCCGACGGCAGTAATTCCAAGTACGGGTATTCCGTAATCATGAGCATCAGTAACAACTTGAGCAAGATTTGTTACTGTTTGAGTTTCATAGTCAGATCCAATAAAAACCGAAACTCCCACACCAACAACATTATGGCGAATTGCTTCTTTTATTGAAGTAACGATCGTTTCATTCGCTAGATCCTTCCCTAACGTTGTAGGACCGCCCGAAACACGAAGAACCATTGGTTTTTCCGTATTTTTCGGAATACATGCTGCAAGTGTACCTCTTGTTAAATATAGTGAATCCGTGTATGGAAGTAAGTCTCTGACAGTTTCCTCAGGCTTTTCTAAACCTCTTATTGGCCCTAAGAAATAGCCATGATCTATCGCAAGCATTACTGCCCTCTTATTTGGTAATATTTTGTTTAATCGATTTTGAAATCCCCAGCTCACTACTATCTATTCACTCCTTAACTTGATTTCTGGATTCTTTATATTAACAACATCTCTTTCCAAAATATGCGGAGATTTAATGAAGAGGGCTTTAAAGGTTTTGTCAGTTTGATTGATAAGGTAATGAGCATCGCCTGGGCGGCATTGAATCATATCACCTGGTATTGTAGGAACTTTATTACCATTAATATAGAAATCTATCTGCCCTTCGAGGATATAGAAAATTTCTTCGCAAACTGTATGATAATGGTTTTGGAAGTCTTGACCTGGTTTCAATACAACCACACCAATATCTACGTTCGGACC